>JAKLDZ010000001.1 GCA_022703255.1 Myxococcota bacterium
GCCGATGCGTTCGAGTCCAGGGAGCAGCAGGCGCAGGAGCGCCTCCGCGTCGCGGCGCGGGCGCTTCTCGCCACCGGCCAGTCCCCCTCCGAGGTCGCGTCGTTGCTCGGAATCAGCATCGACGAACTCGGCAAGTAGCAGCGCGCAGAAGAGACTGCCACTCAGCCGAACACGGCGGTCCCCCGGCCCGTCCTGCACCCCGCCCCCCACGCGCCCCACGTTCTCCCCTCCCGCCTCGCCGAGGAGAGGGTTGTTCTTCGTCAGCCCGCTCCTGACCAGATACAGCAGCACCGTTCGATCATCCGGGCCCCAACGCCTGCGAGGCTCGAAGTCCGCGGCGTAGCGCGCCCCCCGCGAGATGCGCATCGGCCCCAGCGCAAGCGTCGTGGTGGTGCTCAGCGAGGGACGTCGCACGGTGGCATTCGAAGCGAGCACTGCCGGAGAAGCGCGAGCCGTCGCTGCGAGGATCCCGTCCACGTACAGACGACAGGTACTCCCGGACCTCTCGCAGGCCACGTGTTGCTACTGGTGCGGACGGATGAGCCCGAATACGAAGGCGGAGCTCGTTCCCGGACCTGCGCTGAAGATTACACCGCACGAGATAGCGCCGCTCTCGCCGAGCCGTCGCGTCAGCAGCCTTGAGGTCGGTCCCCCGCCCGCGTGCTCACACGACGCGCGAGGGGAGCAGCGGGGTGGCGGCCGCCACTTTGCCCTGGCGGCCCGCCACTTTCTCAGATCGCAGCCAATTCGTAGGTGGAATTCAACTGCCTGCCGTGTTCCGAACTGCGATCGGGGTGGCGGCCGCCACCCGGTGCGCACGCCAACTGCGCGGAATCGCGTGGCCGCGATGGTGGCACCCGACGTGCACAAGCGTCGCGAGCGCGCCGGCGGTCGGCCGTGTTGGACGATCGCGAGGCTGCGCTCTATTCTCGCGGTATGGCCGCAGACAAGGACGACAGTGCGATGAGCCAACCCTGGCCCTGCTACCCGGTCAAGCCACCGCCGCGCGGAGAGGACCTCCCCTATTCCGACGGTGTGCCCATGGAAAGCGAAATGCACGTCCACCAGATGAACCTGCTGACCGAGTCGCTGCGGGTCGCCTGGGCAGACCGCGACGACTTCTACGTCGGCGGCAACATGTTCGTGTACTACAGCGAGCTGCAGTCCAAGAAGAACGACTTCCGCGGCCCCGACGTGTTCGTGGTGCTCGACACCGTCAAGAAGGTGCGGCGCTCGTGGGTGGTCTGGGAAGAAGACGGTCGCACCCCCGACGTGGTGATCGAGCTGACGTCGCCGTCGACCGAAGCGGTGGATCGAGGGGAGAAGAAGCGGATCTACGCACGAACCCTCCGGACGGCGGAGTACTACCTGTATGACCCCTACGAGAAGCGACTCGAGGGCTACCAGCTCGACCTCGGCCGGGGCGAGTACGAGCCGATGACGCCGGACGATCGAGGGTGGTATCGGAGCAAGATGCTCGGACTGTGGCTCGGTGTGCAGCGCGGCACCTTCCAGGGGCTCGATGAGCTGTGGTTGCGATGGATCGACGACGACGGCCTCGCGCTGCCGAGCGAAGGCGATCGGGCGGCCGCGGAACGAGCCAAGGCGGCCGAGGAGCGGGCGAGGGCCGACGAACAACGGGCGAGGGCCGACGAACAACGGGCGAGAGCCGATGCGTTCGAGTCCAGGGAGCAGCAGGCGCAGGAGCGCCTCCGCGTCGCGGCGCGGGCGCTTCTCGCCACCGGCCAGTCCCCCTCCGAGGTCGCGTCGTTGCTCGGAATCAGCGTCGACGAACTCGGCAAGTAGCTGCGCGCAGAAGAGACTGCTACTCAGACGCGCACGCGCACGCGCACGTCGAACGAGCACGTGGGGGGAGCGCGACGTCGATGGGGCTTCGGACTCGCGAGCGGACTGTGCACGGGTTGCTCAATCGTTGAGAACGCGGTGCGCGACGCAGAGCCGGGCATCGCGAGATCCTTGGGGAATGTCCGGACGATCGGTTGGCACCCCGGTTGCTGTGATGAGCAGGACCCAACCGGAGGTGCTCCATGCTTCGCACAACGAATCGGCTCGTCTTCGCCTCGCTCGCCTCGTTGATGTTCGTCGGGTGCGGTGGAGGTGGCGACGAAGCGGACCTGACGGGGGCCGGTGGTGCCGGACAGTCCGACGCGGCATCCGACACGAGCACCGGAGGCAAGGCCGGAAGTGGTGGCAGCGCCGGCTCCGCAGGCACGGCGGGTGCGGCAGGAAGCGCTGGCACAGGGGGCACTGCTGGGATGGGAGGCAGTGCGGGGACCGCAGGCAGCGCCGGGGCGGACGCCGGCGACGACGCGGCGCCGGTCTGCACGAAAGGGGACTTCAAGTGCGAGGGCGACGTGCTGCAGACCTGCACCGAAGATGGTTCGCAGTACCTCAACGTGGCGAGCTGCAAGGCAGGGCTGTGCGACGCTGCGGGCAAGCAGTGCGACAACTGCGTCGCGAAGGAGACCAAGTGTCTGACCGATTCGCGGCTGCAGACCTGCAGCGACGACGGCCAGATGGTGTCCGAAGCCGATTGCCCTGCAAGCGCGAAGTTCTGCGCCGTGTCGGGCGGAGTCGCGAGTTGCATCGAGTGCACAAAGACCGCCGACTGTGTCGTCTCGACGAGCGAGTGCCAGATGGCGGCGTGCGGCACCGATGGCATCTGCGGCACCGTCCTGGTCGCCAAGGACACGCCGTGCGGCGCGGTGGGAGCGGGCGGCAAGTGCGACGGCGCGGGCGCATGCCGGTACTGCAGCGCGGGCGAAGTGCGGTGCAGCAGTCTGACCCCGGAGACGTGCGACGCCGAGGGGCAGTGGATCGCGGGCGCCGCGTGCGGCGGCAACGAGCCGCTGTGTCTGGGCGGGGCCTGTGTGCAGTGCGTGTCCGCAGGAGATTGCCCGGCGTCGTCGAACGAGTGCGTGCAGCCCGCGTGCGACGCCGTGAACGCTTGCGGATACACTCCGAAGGCGACCGGTACGGGCTGCGCCAACGGGCTCGGCAAGTGCGACGGAGCGGGGCAGTGCAACGTGTGTACGCCGGGGACCGCGGTTTGCAACGGCAACGTGCCGCTCGTGTGCGGCGCGAACGGGCAGTATGCACCGCAGCCGGCGTGCGGCGGCGCGACGCCGAACTGCGACGCGGCGACGGGAACCTGCGTGCAGTGCACGACTGCCACGCAGTGCGCGTTGGGCAACGAGTGTCTCACGGCTTCGTGCACGGCCAACACCTGCGGATACCTTCCCAAGCCCTCGGGAACCGCGTGCACCGGCGGAACTTGCAGCCCCCTCGGAACATGCCAGGCCTGCACACCAGGAGGGGTGAAGTGCGTGGGGGAAAGCGTGCAGACCTGCAACAGCAGCGGGCAGTACGACCCGGTCGTCGCTTGCGTGGCGCCGAAACCGTACTGCGACGATGCGACGACGAGCTGCGTGGAGTGTGAGACCGCGGGGCAATGCCCAGCAGCGAGCAACGAGTGTCTGGTGGCGACGTGCACCGGGTCGGCCTGCGGCTTCGCGCCGAAGCCGGCGGACACGAACTGCGCGGGGGGCACAGGCAAGTGCAACGGAGCAGGGCAGTGCAACGTGTGCACGCCCGGCACGCGGATCTGCAACGGCAACGTGCCGCTGCTGTGCGAGTCCAACGGGCAATACGCGCCGCAGGCTGCCTGCAGCGGAGCCACGGCGAACTGCGATCCGGCGACGGGGACTTGCGTGCAGTGCACGGTGGCGAGCCAGTGTCCGGCTTCGGGCAACCCGTGTCTGGACGCGGTGTGCAACAGCAACACGTGCGGTTTCGCTCCGAAGCAGCTCGGAGCGGCCTGTCCGGGGGGAACCTGCAGCGGCAGTGGCGTGTGCTGGGCGTGCACGCCGAGCACGGAGGTGTGTAGCGGCAATGGCGTGCTGACGTGCAATGTCAACGGGCAATACGACCCGATTGCGAACTGCGTAGCCCCGAAGCCCTACTGCGAACCCGGGAGCGTGGAGTGCGTGGAGTGCATGACCGCCGGGCAGTGCACCACGCCGGTGAATCCTTGTTTGCAGGCGACGTGTGCGGGCAACGTGTGCGGAATCGGGAACAAGGCCGACGGGACCTCGTGCGCGGTGGCGAGCGACACCGGTACGTGCAGCGCGGGCAACTGCCGGGTGTGCACGACGGGTGCGAAGAGGTGCAAGACGGGAGTGACCAACGTCGCGCAGACGTGCGATGCGAATGGGCAGTGGGGGGATTCGGCTACATGCAGCGGGGCGACGCCGGTGTGCGTTGCGGGGGCGTGCGTGTCGGATCAGGCCTGCGCAGACGGCACAGTCGAGCTTGGAGAGGCGGAATGGAAGCGCACGGACATTGCGTACTGTGCGACCGGCAAGCTCGACGTCCCGGCCACGGCCGTGGCCGCCTGCGGTCCGGGCTGGCATGTCTGCACGGCGGCGGAGTTCACGTCTCGCAACGACTTCCGCGTGCTCCCGGCCGGATCCACCGGATTCTCCGCGACGCTGGACGACGGAGTCAACTGTCGGGTGGTCGACAACGGAACGGCTACTGGCCACAATGCGACTTCGGATGCCGTCCGCGCCGGCTACGCGGGCTCGTGTACCGGGACGTTGTCGAACTCGACGTGGGGACGTCAGGTGATGTCGCCGTGGCAGGGGGGCTGCGATTGGGGATCGTCGTGCGGGGTCATGTGCTGCAGTTCCCCGCCGGCTCCAACCTGGAAGCTCATGGGCACCAAGTCTGCCCAGGTCATGTTCGGTTCGTGCAGTCAGACCGAGACCAAGACGATCACGTGCAGCACGGGGAATCTCGGCTCCGAAGTCCGAATCTACAACAACAACGGAGTGTTGCTCAAGCCGGGCACGGCAGACACCGGTGCCTACCAGGGGATGTCCGCCACGGTCAACGGCGCGACCATGTCACTCACCGGAAGAACCGGCTGCGGCGCTGACAACCTCCAGACCCAAACCGTGACCTACTACGTCTGCGGCTACTGAGCCCCCGTCTCCAACTGGCCTTCGTGTGCGTGTTCGTTCGGCGTGCGCGTGCGCGATCTGCACCGCCTCTCGGCCCTCGCGTTGTTCTGCACGGCCCCCCCCGGGCGAGGCCGCCACCTGGGGCGCAAGCCGACTGCGCGCAATCACCTCGCGGTGCTCGCGGCACCGGACGTGCCCAGGCATGGCAACCACGCCGGCAGTCGGCCGTGTTGGACGGCCGCGAGGCTGCGCTCTATTCTCGCCGAATGACCGCGGAGTCCAATCTCGAGCACGGTGGTGGCGTGGCTGCTCGGGCTCCGCGTGGAGGAGCTGGCAGAGCCATGAAGTGGGTCGTGAGCGGAGGGACCGGATTCATCGGAACCGCGCTGGTCCGATCACTCGAAGGCGCAGGCCATGAGGTCGTGGTGCTCTCGCGCCGGGCAGGCCGCTCCGAGGGCAGGACGCGGCAGGTGGCCTGGACTCCGGGTGAGCCCGGGCCGTGGATGAGCGAGCTCGACGGCGCCGACGTCGTGGTGCACCTCGCCGGCGCGGGCGTCATGGACAAGCGTTGGAGCGCGGAGCGACTCGAGGAGATCCGCAGGACCCGCGTGGAGCCCGGGCGCCTGATCGCAGAGGCGATCGCCGGCGCCAGCCATCGCCCGCGCGTGCTCGTCAGCGGCTCCGCGGTGGGCATCTACGGGATGCGGATGGACGACGCGGAGCTCGCGGAGGAGACTGCCGCGGGCTCCGACGTGCTCGCGAAGATCTGCGTGGAATGGGAGCAGTGCGCGGACAGCGCACGTGCCGCGGGCGTGCGCGTCGTTCATCCGAGGACCGGCATCGTGATCGGGACCGAGGGCGGAGCGCTCGCGAAGATGCTCCCGGCGTTCAAGGCCTTCGTCGGTGGGCCGCTCGGGTCGGGGCGGCAATGGGTCCCGTGGGTGCGCCGCGACGACGTCGTGGGAGCGATCACCTTCGCGGCGGACAGCGATCGGATCGTCGGCCCCTTCAACGTGACCGCGCCGTCGCCGGTGCGCATGCGGGAGCTCGCGGAGGTGATCGGACGCGTGTTGCGGCGTCCCAGCCTCATGCCCGTGCCCGCTGCCGCGCTGCGGCTGATGCTCGGTGGTGGCGCCGAGGCGCTTCTCACGGGCCAGCGCGCGATTCCCGCGAAGCTTCTGGAAGCGGGATACCCCTTCCGATTCCCAGCGCTCGAGGACGCGCTGCGGGACTTGCTGAGGACCTGACTGGGCGCGCCGTGACGGTGACTCTGAGGAGCTCGGGGAGCTGGATCGCGCCGTCCTCGCAGGGATGGATTCGACAGTCCGCGTGGCTCGGACCATCGTACCGGACGGCGTGATCACTCCCCAGCCGCGTGGCAGCGCGAGCCACGCCGCCGCATCGGACGGGGCCGCCTCGAGGAACACGCCTGCCCCCCGCTGAGCTGGCTCGAGGCTGCGGACGCAACGCCCGTCGGGCAGCCACGCCGCTCCCCGCGGCAAGGAGTACCGTACGCCTCCAAAAACGGGAGGGTGGACGCGGTGAGCACGCCAGAGCTGGAGCCGCAGATCAAGGGAGCGGCCATGCAGGAGACGATTCGTTTCGTGAGCGAGCGGTTCGGCGCCGATGCGCACGATCGCGAGCTGGCAGCGTTGCGACGCGAGCCCGGCTCATCGAGGTGACCGGCGGGAAGGACCCCGCCATCGTCCACGCCGCGTGCCGGTGCCGCGGGCACAATCGGTGCGTGTTCACGTGCAGGTGGCCCTGACGCCGGCGATCGCGTGCATCACAACATCGGCAGGAGGCACACCGCCGCAGCGGCGACGAGCGACGCCGCGAACACCGCGAGCAGGTACGATCGAGCCTGGAGCGTCCTGCGCAGGACTGCGCGCGCCGACGCCCGATGGGTCGCGAACAGCAGCAGCGACTCCTCTCCCTTGCCGCTCATGCCCGGCTTGCCGTCGATGCGCTCGATCCTTCCGGCGGCGATCGCGCTCCACCCATGGTTGATCGAGAGCGTGAGCGTGTTGCCCTGACGCCGTCGCCGCGTGGTGGCCCACACGCCCTCGGTGCCGATCTCGAGCTCGCACTCGGAGGATTCGAGCAGGAAGGGGTGGGACGCGACGCTCGTGGACGTTCCCGCGTACTTGCCGAGGTAGGTCCGCACGCACTGGCGCACGACCGACTTGTCGCAGCGTATCACGCCCTCGACGAGCGCCCAGGCTCCCTCGTCGAAGGAGCCGCACTTCGACGCGGCACCGACGAGGAGTCCGGCGCGTGTGGCCGCCCGGCGGGTGAGGAGCCACTGCGTGAAGGCCAGCGCACCCACGCCGCAGAGGAGCAGGGTCGCATATCCGCGGAGCATGTTGGCGCGTAGCCCGGCGACCGCGCCTCTCTTGGTGAGGCTCACGGCGAGGGGGTCGCCGGATGCGAGCAGCGGAATCGACTCCGTCGCGGCGGCCAGGGCCGCGACCAGCACGATGGAGCCCCCGACTGCCCACAGCACGATCAGCGTGTCGCGCCCGTCCTCGAGCTTGTTGGCGCGCACGAAGTCGGGCAAGGCGCGCCGGTTGACTGCAGCGACGAGTGCGAAGAGCGCCAATCCGAGCGCGAGCCCCCATCCGCCCGCGAGGCAAGCGGCGGTCCTCGGCAGCAGCGCGGCCTGCACGATGCCCAGCCCGGCGAACAGCGCGAGGACCGCGCACACGATCGACCAGCCTGCTGCCCAGGGGTCTGGCTCGGTCTTCTTCGACTCGTTCCGACGCTCGTGCTTCTTGTTCTTGCGAGGGGTCTTGTTCGCGGACGGGTTGAGGATGGTCGCAACGTCGATGCGGACGGGGACCGGCTCCGGCGGCTCGTCGCGGTACGAAGCGGCCTCCGTGTCCGGTGCGGCCCGCTGCAATTCCCCGTCGAGCACGACCGCATCGCCATCGCGCGGCCCGCGACCGCGCAACGTGGCGGACACGTGGGGGCCAGGCGCGAGATCGGCGAACAGCTCGGCGGCCGCATTGGACTGGATCTCCGCCCATGTGCCCTTGCACACGATGGCTCCGTTCCAGCCCTTGATCGCCGCCCTCGACGCGTTCACCTCGACGAGGGTTCCGTCGTCCAGCCGGAGCCGGCAGGGCGCTCGTTGGCTGCGAGTGAGCTTGGAATCCCCCGCGCGCAGCTCGAAGTCGGCAACGAAACCCTCGCCGATCTCCAAGAAGCCTTCGAGCCTGTCCATCGCTGCGTCGAGTCTACTCCGTCTCGCCCCTTCCTGTCTCCATCGGTCCGTTCCATCATGCCCGAGGATGCCGCTCCCTCCTGTCGGAACCATCACGGTAGAGCTGACGCACCGCTGCCATCGGCGTTGCAGCTTCTGCTACGTCACCGGTCGCACCGCGGCGGATGCCTCGCATGGCGATGAGTTGCCCGTCGATGTGATCGGCCCGGCCGTGGCGAAGCTCGTCCGCGACACCGGATGCAGGCGCCTTCAGCTCAGCGGAGGCGAGCCGCTGCTTCGTCCCGACCTGCTCCCCCTCATCGACGCGTTTCGGTCGTCGGGAGCTTCGGTCTCGATCATCACCGACGGCGCGCACCTGGATGCCGAGCTGGCGCGCGAGCTCGCCGACCGCCACGTGGGCCCGATCCAGCCGACGCTGCTGGCCGGCAGCGCGGCCATTCACGACCGCATGCGAGGAGAGGGCGCCTTCGCCGCCACCTCACGCGCCATCGCGATCGGGTCGCGAGCCGGCCTGGAGGTCGTGGTCTGCATGGTGATCACGCGTCTCAACTGGGAGGAGTCGGCCCGGGTCGCCGAGCTCGCCTTCGCGCTCGGGGCACGAAGGTTCGCGCTGAGCAGGCTCTGCCCGGCGGGCGCTGCGCGCCCGTCCTACGACTCGCTGATGCCCGACGCTGAGCAAGTCCGTCGAGCGGCGGAGTCCGCTGCGGCGATGTGCCGATCGCTTCGCCTCCCCCTTGCCGCTGCCGTCGCCGTCCCGTCCTGTGTCTGGTCCGATCCCGACAACCCTCCGCTGTCGGTCGGCGTCTGCTCGATCATGGGACCTCGAACCACGATGACGATCGGTCCCGACGGCACCGTTCGATCCTGCTCGATGAGCGATCACGTGGTGGGGAGCCTGCTCACGGAGGACAGCGACGTGCTGCGCCAGAGGTTGTGGGACCAGGAGCTCGCGCCCATGCGCGCGGCAGCTCCCGGCCCGTGCGGAGGATGCCCGCACTACGCGCGGTGCCTGGGGGGGTGTCGCTTGTCGGCGCGCGCGGTCTTCGGCGATCTGTCCCACGCGGACCCACTCGCTCCCTGCGCGGGCAGGCCGCAGAAGTAGCCGCACACCGGCCCTTCCCGAACCTGGCGCACGGCGGTACGTTGGATGGACGCCATGCGCATCTCCCGATCCGTGATGCTGGGCAGCTTCGCCGTCTTCGCCGCAGCCGGCCTGACCGGATGCGCTGGGGGCGGCGCTGCAGGTGTTGGGTGCATTGCGCTGGCCGCCGTGGCCTTCGCCCTCGGCTGCGGAGGCCAGGCGATATCGCAAGAAGGCGACACCGAGGCCGACGCCTCCGATGCGTCGCCCTTGCCCGATTCCAACACGGGCGTCGATGCCGTGACCGAGCCGGATGCGGCGCCACAGGTTGATGCCGTCCCTGTCGATTCGACGCCACCCGAAGACGCGCAGCCCGACGCGCCGGCGTGCGACGGCACGTGCCCGTCGGGGATGACGTGCGTGCAGGCCGCCTCGGGCTCGTGGTGCATGCCCGATGCCGATCGCGACGAGCTGATCGACAGCGCGGACAACTGTCCCTACGCGGCGAACTCGGGGCAGCAGGATGCGGACAAGGACGGGGTCGGCGACGCGTGCGACGCGTGTTCCGGCCCGAACGACACGACCTCGTGCGGAGTCGAGTGCTGCAACGACCCCGACGGTGACGGCATTGCCGGCACGAATGTGTGGGGCTCGGTGAGCTCGGACAAGGACAACTGCCCGTACATCCCGAATCCGGGACAACAGGACGGCGACAACGACGGAGTCGGCGACGCCTGCGACCTGTGCCCGACGGTTCCGAACTTCCTATCACCGTGCGGTGACCCCTGTCTGGACTCGGACGGCGACGGTGTGGCCGACTTCGGCTACTGCGGCCAGGGGGACACGGATACGTGCCAGTTCAATCCGTCGGATCACCTCGGCGACGCGGACAAGGACAACATCGGAGACGTGTGCGATCCCGACGGGATCCACCCGCTCGCGATGCGCCTGCGGATCCTGGAGCGTCTGCTGGGCGAGGGGGTGCTCGAGCCAGGGACGGTGGAGCTGGCAGCGACGACCGCGTGAGGTGTCCGCCCGTGGACGTCGGCGGGCGGATGTGGTCTCAATGGTGGCGATGATCCGCCTGATCCTGAACCCGGGACGTCCCGACGAGCGGACGATCCCGCTGACCGCCGGAACGCATACGATTGGCCGGGCGCCGGAGAACGAGATCGCCATTCTCAACCACAGCCTTTCGCGGCGTCACGCCCGCATCGGGCGCTCCGGCGACGAGTGGTTCGTGGAGGACCTGGAGAGCAAGAACGGCACGCACGTGGACGGCGCGAGGGTCACGCGTCGTGCGCTGCAGGGGGGCGAGACGATCAAGTGTGGCGACGTCGTCATGCGAGTCGAGACCGGGGCGACAGCGCCGGCGGTCGCACCCGCACCGGTGGCCGCGCCCACGGTCGTGCGAAGCATTCACGAGGATCTGACGCGCATGGGGTTGGCGCGGCTGTTGGGCGGCGCCCCCGAGGGTCTGCGCAGCGCCTTGAACCTGCGCCAGGGAAACGAGGGGGATCGCGCCCAGGACAAGCTGCGCGTCTTGCTCAAGGTCAGCCAGGCCTTGTCCACACCCGAGCCGATCGACAAGCAGCTCGACAAGATCCTCGACCTGCTCGTGCAGATCCTCGACGTGGACCGGGCGGCGATCCTGCTGGTGGCGGAAGGCGGGAAGCTGGAGCCGAGAGTCGTGCGGGCGCGGGATCCGAATGACACCGACGCGACATTCAGCCAGAGCATCGTGGGGTATGTGCGCGACAACAGCGTGGCCGCGTTGTTCTCCGACGCGACCCACGACCCTCGCCTGCAGGCTGCCCACAGCGTGTTCGGCTTCTCGATCCAGGCGTCGATGTGCGCGCCCCTCAAGCCGCGCGACGAGGTCCTTGGCGTGCTCTATGTGGACAACCGGACCTCGCCCAATCGCTTCCAGGAGGAGGACCTCGAGTTCCTGAGCGCCTTTGCGAACCAGGCGGCGATTGCCCTCGAGAACTCCACCCTGCTCGAGCGGCTGGAGCGCGAGGCGGTGCGACGCAACAACCTCCTGCGGTTCTTTCCTCCTTCGACCGCGGCCCGGTTCGCCGACCAGGCCGGCACCTCCCTGGAGCCCATCGAGACGGAGGTCACCGCGCTCTTCTCCGACATCAGCGGATTCACCGCCATGAGCACCGCGATGAAGCCCAGGGAGGTCGTCGAGCTGCTCAACCAGTACTTCCCGCCGATGGCGGACATCGTGTTCAAGCACGAGGGGACGCTCGAGAAGTACATCGGCGACGCCCTTCTCGCCGTCTGGGGTGCACCGTTCCGTCACGAGGAGGATCCCCGGCGGGCCGTGCAGGCGGCGATTGACATGCAACGCGCCCTGTCCGACTTCAATGCACGCCGCGCGACGCAGCCGCCTCTGCGAATCCACATCGGCATCAACACCGGTCCCGTGGCCGCGGGCAACATCGGTTCGGCGCACTACATCCAGTACGCCACCATCGGCGATACGACCAACGTCGCGAGCCGAATCTGCAACGCAGCCGTGGCCGGTGAAATCCTCCTGTCGGACACGACCCTGAAGCGCATCGGCAAGGGGGCATTCCCGACCGAAGCGCATCCCGCGATCCACGCGAAAGGAAAAGAGGGCACCCTCGTGGTGCATCGCGTGGTGTGGGATACCGAGAGCGAGTAGCAGGAGGCGAACCGCTGCGCCTTCATTGCGCAGCTTCCACTGCTCCCTGTCGATCGCTCACGCGTCGCGCGACGCGGCCGCTCGTTCGCAAGCGCCCGCGGCATCCCTGAGCAGACTCTTGATCTCGAAGGGGCGCAGGCCGGGGAATGTCCCCAGGAGCAGCGCGCACATCGCCGATACCGCCGGCGTCGCGAAGCTCGTCCCCGTCTTCGTCGTGTATCCGCCCCCCGGCGCCGCCACCGGCACGTCCTCGCCGTGGGCCACGAACTCGATGGGTACGCCTGCGCGATACCGGAGCTCGTACGGGGACGCGAATCGCGCGCAATCGACTGCCACGCAAGAAGAGAACTCCGCTGGATAGCCATTGTCTGCGAGAGGCATGTTCCGCTTCGACGCCACCACCACCTGCCCTTGCCGGTAGGCGGCGTCGCACAGGGCCATGAGCGATTGGGAATAGGGTGCAGTCGCCGCGAGGCTCATGTTCACCACCGGACAGCGCCTCGCCAGCGCGACCCGCATCCCCTCGATCAGCGCGGCGCCCGCGCCGCTCTGCGTGGCCCCCAGCACCCGGACGTCCACGATGCGCGCGCACGGAGCCATTCGCGTCACGATGCTGGCCACGGCCGTCCCATGCCCGAATCCGTCGTTGTTGTCCCCCACCGGAAGCTCGATCGGGCGCAGCTTGCCTTGCACGCAGTCGATGCGGAATGCCCCCGAGACTCTCCCTCTCAGATCGGGGTGCGATGCGTCGACTCCGCTGTCGATCACCGCCACCTCGACCGCACCCAGACCCGTGGTGAGCTCGTCGATTCGGCGTCCCAGCGCTTCGCGCAGCATGTTTGTCGAGCTCACGCCGCGCCGCCCACGCACAAGCCTTCCACCGTCTCCATGAGGTGGGCCACGAGCACCAGCGCGTCAGGGCGCGCCTCCGCGATCCGCATGACCGAAGACACGATCGACGCCTCGAGCGGAGGCAAGGCAGAGGCGTCCTGCAGCGTGGTCTCCTCGCCACCGCGTTGCAGCGCGTTGAGCCGGTGACGCTGCTGCACCACGACCCCGGCCACGGCGGCGAGCTTGCCGTACAGCTCCGCTTCGCGGCTCCCGAACCGCTTGCCCTGCGCGAACGTCACCGCCGTGATCACCCCCACCACGCTCTCCCCCACCACCATCGGCGCCGCGATGACCGACTGCGGTCCTTCGCTCGCTCCTCGCTCCAACGCCTGCTGTACCTGCGAGAACGTCGGCGCGCCGAGCTGGACCTCCCGCGTCGCCGCCGCCAGCCCGGTGATCCCCTGTCCCAACGGAACCCGCTGCCCGGCCAGCGCCCGCTCCGACGTCTTGCTTCCCACCGTCATCGCGAACACCAGATCCCCGGCCAACTCATCGAGCACCAGCAGCGATCCCTCCTCGGCCCCCACGACCTGGATTCCCAGCTCGATCAGCAGGCGCAACACGGCCTCTTCCGGACTCTGCGGAGCGATCGAGAGGTAGGTCGAGAGCGCGGTGTTCGTCATGATGAGCCCCTGCTCGTCGCGGTCCGAACGTGGACCCGGGACGGTGCGCGAAGAGGATAGCCGTCCGGTGCGCGCACGGGTAGCGGTCTGCGCCCGCTCGCTGCGCATCGGATGACACCAGAGCCGTCGCCGGTCTTCCAGCAGCCGATCCGTCCGGCCCGCCCCGCTGTTCGATCCCCGTGCGATGCGCTATACGCTGCGTGCCGATCGTCGGCTCACTCCGAAGCCGGAGGCCCGAATCATGCGCGTACCGTTCCGAGACAAGCTCAAGCAAGGCACCGTCGTGTTCGACGGCGGCATGGGAACCATGCTGTACGCGCGCGGCGTGTACATCAATCGCTCCTTCGAAGAGCTCAACCTCTCGGCGCCTCACGTGGTCAAGCAGGTTCACGAGGAGTACCTGCGGGCCGGCGCCGACGTCATCGAGACCAACACCTTCGGCGCGGGGACCTTCCGCCTCGAACCCCATGGCCTCGCAGGGAAGATGCGCGAGATCAACCTGGCGGGCGCCAGGATCGCCCGCGAGGTCGCCGGCGATGACCACTGGGTCGCCGGCGCCGTCGGCCCCCTCGGCGTGCAGATCGAACCCCTCGGACGCCTCGCGTTCGACGAGGCTCGCGCGGAGTTCCGCGCGCGCATCGAGCCGCTCGTCGAAGGCGGCGTGGACGTGATCATCCTCGAGACGTTCCTGCACCTTCCCGAGATCGAGCAGGCGATCCTGGCCGCGCGCGACGTCTGCGACCTGCCGGTCATCGCCCAGGTCGTGATCAGCTCGGGGACGCACCTGGCCCTGGGCACGCCGATCGAAGAGGCGACGCGCAAGCTCGACGAGTTCGCGCCCGACGTGATCGGGCTCAACTGCGCGGTGGGACCCAAGGAGATGCTCGACGCGCTCGAGCTGATGCTCCCGCTGACGGAGCGTCCGATCTCCCTGATGCCGAACGCCGGCGCCCCGCGCAACGTCGAAGGGAGGATGATCTACCTCACCTCGCCGGAGTACCTCGCCGAGTACGCCAAGCGCTACATCCAGACCGGCGCCCGCATCGTCGGCGGATGCTGCGGCACCACGCCCGATCACATCCGCGCCGTGCGCAAGGCCGTCTCCGCCCTCGAACCCCCCGCGCGAAAAACCGTCGTCCAGAGCCCCGGCGCGGAACCGCCTGCCTCGATCCGCCCGATTGCATTGCCGGAAAAGTCCCGGCTCGCCTGCCGTCTGGTCGATGGACGCTTCGTCACGATGTGCGAGCTGGTGTCGCCGCGCGGCATCTCCGCGGAGCGCGAGGTCGGGATGGCGCGCCAGCTCTTCCACCACGGCGTGGACGCGATCAACATCCCCGACGGTCCCCGGGCCAGCTCCCGCATGTCCGCGCTCGCCCTCGCCGTGCTCATCCAGCAGCGGGTCGGCATCGAGGTGCTCCTGCACTACACCTGCCGCGATCGCAATGTCATCGGCATGCAGAGCGACCTGCTCGGCGCCTGGGCACTGGGCATCCGCAACATCCTCGCCGTCACAGGCGATCCTCCCAAGCTCGGCAACTACCCCGACGCGACCGCCGTCTTCGACGTCGACTCGATCGGTCTGACCAACCTCCTCGCGCGGCTGAATCGCGGCTTGGATCTCGGCGGAAACCCGATCGGCGCGCCGACCGGCTTCCATGTCGGTGTGGGCGCCAACCCGGGTGCGCTCAACCTCGACGAGGAGCTGCGACGGCTCGACTGGAAGGTCGAGGCCGGAGCCGAGTTCATCATCACCCAGCCGGTGTTCGACCTCGACCTCTTCGATCGCTTCTACAAGCGCGTCGAGCACGTGAAGATCCCGCTCATCGCGGGGATCTGGCCGCTGGTGTCCCTGCGCAATGCCGAGTTCCTCAACAACGAAGTGCCGGGCGCCCACGTGCCGGAGCCCGTCATGGATCGTCTGCGCGCCGCACGAAGCCCCGAGGAGTCCCTCTCCATCGGCGCAGCCATTGCCCGCGAGATGCTCGACCAGCTCCGAACGCGCACCCGTGGCGTGCAGATTGCCGTCCCCTTCGGCAAGGTCGGCATGGTGCTCGACATCCTCGGCGGCGTGCTGCGCGAATAGTCCCCCGTCCACCACAGGCGTAAGCTCGCCTTCGCATGCGCGTTGTCTTCTCCGTGCGCCCTCCTTCACCGATCACTGCGCTCGCTTGCGCTCTCGCGTGCCTCGTCGCATCCGCCGTCGCTGCGGCCCATCCCGACGATCCCCTCGTGCAGCAGACGACCCCCAGCGCGCCGCTGGTCATCGCGACCGATGCTCCACCCCCTCCGCCTCCTCCGCCTCCTCCGCCTCCTCCTGCGCGGCCCAAGGTGCGCGCAACGCCACCTCCCGAGCGTCCGACGGAGATCCGCCCGGTCGGCGCGTGGTCCGTCTCTGTACTCGCTCCGGTGATCACCGGAGCCAAGGCAGGCCCCGTCTCCTTCACCTGGCTCGGTGTCTCGTTCGTGTCGTACACCGGTCAGATGTGGTTCCTCCCGCAACCCGGACGGTCCGGATTCACGGCGCGGGCCGGCGGGCGCCTCGCCATGGCCGAGGCGATGCCCCTGGGCGTGTACGCCAGCGAGCTCGCGGGCGGCTCGGGGTACCGATGGAACCTCGGTGGGGCGCACCACTTTGCGCTCGTCGGCGCGATCGAGGGGAGCGGTGGGCTCGCCATGCAGCACCAGTTCGCGCTGCTGCGCTTCCCCGAAGCGGAGGCTGCCTGGCAGCACCACTCGCGCACTCACCTCGTCAGCATCGGAGGTCTTGCCGGCCTGTCGATGGTCGGGCGCTACGCCATCGGCAAGAAGCTCGTGGTCGGGGCCGAAGAGCAGCATGAGAAGGATGCGCTCTCGAGCACGCACTACTTCAAGCCATACCTCGGCGCTCGCGCCGACCTTGTGGTGAACCATCTGATGCTTTCGATGGCAGCGCGGCGCACGTATCTGGGAGACGCGGAGCCGGGAGGGCCGTTGGACCACCTGCTGGGGCACCTGTGTTACGCGCGCAGGTCCGACTTCAAGGCAGCCCCCTGGGGAGGGTGTCTGGTGGGCGAACTGTATCGAGGCGAGCTCGAGCGGATCGCCCCGGTGGAAGGGCCGGTTCGCGACGCTTGGTCGTATCGGATCGGCTTGAATCTGATGCTGGCGCAGGTGCTGCTGAAGTAGGGGAACGCAAGGCGCCAGACGGCGTCTTGCCCCGCTCTTCCACGGATCTGCGCAGGGGTTGGATCAGGGCGCGGGGATCGTCACCACGACCGGGAGGTGATCCGATGCCTGCGTCGCCGGAACATGGGCTTCCACGGGCGCCGACCAGGACGACCCGAGGAAGACGTAGTCGATCCGTTTGGTCGGCGTGGCCACCGGGATCGTGAACCCGTCGCCGCTCCCCGCGGTGACCCAGGCGTCGCTGAGCTTCCCGCTCAAGGTCTTCATCGACGCCTCGTTGGGCGTGGCGTTCATGTCTCCCACCAGCACGGCCCACGGCTTGCCCCCGATCGCCGCCAGGATCTCGTTCACCTGCGTCGTGCGCTCCGCGGCCGTCAGCCCCAGATGCGTGATGCAGAACGGCACGGTCGTGCCGTTCACGTCGATGTCTACCACCACCAGGATGCGCTGCTCGGAGGCCGACGTGAGGTTGAGCTTGTCCGAGACGACGATCGGGAATCGCGACAGCACGGCGAGGCCGTAGAGGCCGCCGTCGGACAGCGTGAGCGCGCTCCGGAACAGGTTCCCCATGCCGGTGAGCTGTCCGAGCCGATGGGGCTGGTCCACGTTGCCGCTGCGGTCCGCGTCGACATCCACCTCCTGCAGCCCGACGATGTCCGCCTTCTCGGCGAGGATGACGTCGGCGATGGCACCGAGGCTCGACTCGGCGCCGTGCTTGATGTTGAAGGTCATGAGGCGGAGCATGGGGGCAGACGCTTCGGGTGACGAACTGTCCGGCGGAGGTGCGACGTCGGGAGTCACTGCGTCGGGGGGGGAGTCCGCCGAGGCATCCGCGACGCTCCCCCCGGAGCCCGCAGCCCCTGCGCTGCCCGAAGCGCCGGCGCACCCCGCGGCGTCCTGGGCTGGCGGGCAGTTGCAGGGCGTCGCCTCCTGCGACTCGTCGCTGCCGCACCCCACGAGCCACGCGCCCAGCAGAGCGCCGACGATCCGAAGGACCCACGATCGGTGGAGCATGCCGTCATCCTAGCCCCACGGGGGGCTCACTCCCACAGGCTCGTGAACTGCTGCCGCTCCACGTCCACGATGCCGCGATCGGTGATCCGAACCGTCGGGATCACCGCGAGCTGCACGAACGAAAGCGGCATGAAGATGTCGCGATCCGTTCCCAGCTCCCGCAGCGCCGCGTTGATCGCGCGCAGCGCCTCGGTCACCTCGAACAGGTCGCGATTCGACATCAGCCCCGCGAGCGGCAGCGGGAGCGAGGCGATCACCCGGCCCCCGCGGACCACCACCATGCCGCCGTTGTGCGAGGCGACGTGCTTCGCCGCCGCGATCATGTCGCCGTCATCCATGCCCGCAGCGCACAGGTTGTGGGCGTCGTGCCCCACGCTGGTCGCCACCGCGCCGGACTTCAGCCCGAGGCCGTGCACGAAGCCGACGGAGAACCCGGTGCCGTGGTGCCGATCGGCCACGAGCACCTTGGCGATGTCCCGGTCCGCGTCGGCGATCGCAAACCCCCCGGAGACCTTCGGCTAGAGCAGCATCTCCCGCGTCAGCAGCGAGCCCTGCGTCAACCCGATGACCCGCAGCCTCCCTTCGCGCGCCGGCACTGCGAGCGACTCGACACTCAAGGCCGGCAGCTTGAACCTCCCCAGCTGCTCCGGCACGTCGGCGTACGTTCCGCTCACCTCCTCGACCAGCCCCCCCTCGTTCACCACCACCCGCCCGTCCTTGACCACCATGCGGATGTCGAGCTTCTCCAGGTCGCTCACGAACACCATGTCGGCCTTGTAGCCGGGTGCGATCGCACCCATCGAGCGCAGGTTGAAGTAGCTGGCCGTGTTGATCGTCGCCATCCGGATCGCAGTGAGCGGATCGACTCCCGCGCGGATCGCGCGTCGCACCAAACAGTCGATGTGTCCCTCGGTCAGGATGGCGAGCGGGTCGCGATCGTCGGTGCAGAAGCTGAAGCGGTGATGGTTCAGCGGCGTGACGGCGCCGATGAGGTTGTCCAGGTCGCGGGCGGCGCTGCCTTCGCGGATGAAGACGTGCATGCCGCGACGCACCTTCTCGAGGGCTTCCTGCGGGGTGGTGCACTCGTGGTCCGAGCGGATGAAGGCGCACAGGTACGCGTTGAGACGCTTGCCGCTGAGCCCCGGCGCGTGACCGTCGATCTTGCGGTAACGATGCCGCAGGATCTCGATCTTCGTGAGCAGCTCCCGATCGCGCCCCAGCACGGCCGGGTAGTTCATCACCTCGCCCAGCGCGATCACGCGCTTGAGGTTGCGATCGACGAACTCGATCATCTCGTCGGTGCCGAGCGACGCCCCCGAGGTCTCGAGCTGGGTGGCCGGTACGGCCGAAGGGATCCCGATGTAGACGTTGAGCGGGATGCCGTCGGTGGAGCGCACGATGTAGTCCACGCCCTCGGTGCCCGCGACGTTGGCGATCTCGTGGGGGTCGGCCACGACGGTGGTGGTGCCGCGCAGGAGCACGGCCTTGGCGAACTGGCGGGGCACCAGCATCGAGCTCTCGATGTGGATGTGCGCGTCGATGAAGCCGGGCAGCGCGATCAGCCCCGCGGCGTCGATGATCTCGTCCGCCGCGCCGTAGTCTCCGATCCCCGCGATCCGCTTGCGGAAGATGGCGATGTCCGCGGCTTCGGTCTCGCCGGTGAAGACGTTGAGGATGCGTGCGTTGCGCACGATGCAGCGTGCGCGCTGATCGCCCAGGGCGACGGGGATGATATCTCGGATCTTCACGTGCCTCTCCCTGCGTTCGCGCGAAGGGCCGCGCGTCGCATCACGCTGGTGACTTCTGTGCGATGGCGATGGATGCCGCGGGCGCAAAGCTCAAGGGCGTGCGGGCCGAGGGCGGATCGAGCCGGGCGTAGAACGCCTCTGCCATCGCGCCCAGACGCTCGCGTCCGAGCCCTTCGACCAGGTGGACGAAGGCGCCGCCGTTGCACAACGCCTGCAGGAATCCCTCGGCGGATCCGAAGGACATCGTGTTGCGGATCACGGCGTGGCGCACCAAGCGAAGGCCGCTGGAGGCGAGCAGCTCCCCCATCGATTCGCGTGACGCCAGCGCCCAGCCTCGCCTCGCCCCGCCCAGCTCCGGCGCCGTGTGAACGAGCGCCAGCTCCGCGAGCTGGAACGGTCCGTCGGGCTCCGGAGGCCCCCACTCCAGCACCGCGATCCTGCCGTCCTCCCCCAGCGCTTCGCTCCAACTGCGCAGCACCTCGTCCCGATCCTCGAGCTGCCACAGCCCGAAGGCGCTCACGATCAGATCCCAGGTGCCACCGAGCGTGTCCGCGGCGTCCGCCACGCGGAAGTCGATCGGCATTGCGATGCCGGCCTTCTGCGCCTCCGCGCGAGCATGCTCGATCATCGTCGGTGAGGAATCCGTCGCGGCGAGCATCCCCGTGCCCTCGAGCGCACGGCTGATCGGAAGCAGCTCGGCGCCGGGCCCCGCAGCCGTCACGAGCACCCGCTCACCGGGGCGGGGGACCGCCCTGCGGATCAGGTCTTCGTGATAGGGGATCAGCCTTGGAACCCAGAGATCGAAGTAGGGTGAAGCCGCCCTGTCCCAGCAGTTGCCGCGCATCGCCGGGAGAATGTAGCTGCGAAACGCGTCCGTGCTCAAGCAAACGCCGAACCGGGCGCCCCAAGGGTGGCCCCGGCTACTCGGAGCGCACGCCGTCGGCAGGCCTGAGGCGCGCTGCGTACAGCGACGGAACGATGGTGGCGAGCAGGCAGATCAGCAGGGCCACGCCGCCCGTGATGACGAACTCGATGGGCCGCACCTGCACCGGCAGGCTCGAGATGAAGTAGACCTTCGGGTCGAGCGGGAACCCGTACACCAGAAGCCCCTTGCACACGGCGTAGCCGAGCAGCAGCCCCAGCGACGTTCCCACCGTCCCGATGAACATCCCCTGGTACAGGAAGATCTTCAGCACCGCCAGGTCCGTCGCCCCCATCGTCTTGAGGACCGCAATCTCTTTCTTCTTCTCGAGCACGAGCATGATCAGCGTGGCGATCACCGTGAAGGCCGCAACGACGATGATCAGCGCGAGCACGAGGCTCATGAGGATCTGCTGGATGCGCAGGGCGGTGAACAGCCCGTGGTTGAGCTCCTCCCAGTCCATCGTGTGGTAGAGGCTCGACGGAAGCTGCTTCTGGATTCTCGCGGAGATCGCCGCGGCTTCGTCGATGTTCGAGACCTTCATCTCGACACCGGTGACCACGTCGCCCAGATCGTAGAACGCCTGCGCCTCGTACAGGTCGCAGTAGACGAGCTTGGAGTCGTACTGATCGAAGCCGGCCTCGAAGATCGCCACGACGCGGAACTGCTTGGCCACCGGTGGCTTGACCGCTCCCGCGACGTACGAAAAGCCGATCGTCGGCGAGGTGACCTGCACGCAGCTCCCCACACCCGCATCGAGGTTGCGTGCGAGCGTGCCCCCGATCACGATGCCCGGCATCTTCGCCACCTGGGCCGGATCGGTGCAGGGGTCCGGCGCCACGTCCTCGGGCAGATCCTCCGAGCTGTCCGGCAGCTCGCTCTGGTAGCCCCCCTCGGGCTCCGCCGAACCCACAATCGCATTCTTGGGAAGCGGCTTGTCGGTGTCGTCCTCGACGCCAGCATCGGGCGCTGAAGCCGCTCCGGCCTCGCTGCCCGCGTCGCCCGTGCCCGCATCGGCCCGCGCGCTCGCCTTGCGCTCGAGCTCCTCGATCTCCTTCTCCACCGCCCGCAGCAACGTCAGATTGCGTCCCGCGTCGTCGCGATCCGGCAAGGGCGCTCCAGCGTCGCCGATGCCCGCCGAGGGCAGCGGCTGCAGCGGCACGGGCGCCAGGGATCCGCCCTTGCGCTCCGGCGGCTTCGTACCCGGCAGGCGCAGTCCTTCGATCGAGCCTTGGGTCACGTGCTTGGGCAGGTCGAGCACCTGCGGCATCAGGCCGGGGTCGATCCCCTTGAGCAAGACGCCGGTGGCGGTCTTCTCGTGGTGGGTGACCATCATGGGGTTGATGGTGAAGGGGGCGACGCCGACGACGCCGGGGACTTCCTTCATCTTCGCCATGAGGGGTCGGTACTCGTTGAAGTCGGAGGAGTACTTGAGGACCAGGACGTGGGCGTTGACGCCGAGGACTTTCTCTCGGAACTGCGCCTGGAATCCGCCGGTGACGCTCATGACGGTGAGCAGAGCGGCGACGCCGAGGGTGACGCCGAGGGCGGCGAGGATGGTCCCGAGGGAGACGAAGGCGCCGCGGTTGCGGGTGCCGAGGTAGCGGTAGGCGATCTGGAGCGGGTATCCCATGATTTCCCGGATGCGGGAGAAGCGGAGCGACGCGGGCCTCTGGGGCTGCGAAGTGTGGTCCGCGATGTAGCAGGTTGTCCGGCCGGGTGACAGTCCGCGAAGCACGTGCCGTCAATGGGCGCACGCTCGGTGCATTGCGAGCCGTCCCCCCGCCTCGGTGGAGTCGAGCCTCGGCGCATTTTCCGCCCACGCCACGGTCGTCCCGAATGGACCGTCTCTTGCCCCTCCCCCGGCCGATCCCGCGTAGTTGTCGTGTGTTGACGGATGCGATATCACAGGAGCATCCCGACCCGTATCGGGGAGCATCTCCATGACCGACTCCAGTCACAAGCCGCCGGGGCCCGGGCTCTTGCCCAGCCTCGGCTCACGCCCTCAGCCCCCCAGGCCGCGCGCGTCCGCTCCCGATCCCGTCGAGACCTTGCCTTCGAGCAAGGTGAACGCGGTGACTGCCGCGCCCGAGGAGCTGGATGCGCTCCCCGAGCTCACGGCCTCCGACATCCCCGAAGAAGACAGCATCCCGCCGCCGGAAGCCCGCCCCGATCCGTACATCGGCACCACGATCGACGGCCGCTACAAGGTCGAGATGGTTCTCGGCGAGGGTGGCATGGGGGTGGTGTACCGCGGCCGCCACAAGGTGATCGACAAGGCGGTCGCCATCAAGATCCTGCGGGCCGACATGGCTCGCGATCAGGAGATCACCGAGCGATTCCTGCGCGAGGCACGGGCCGCTTCGGCCATCGGCAACCCGCACATCATCGACATCAGCGACTTCGGCGTGCTGCCAGACGGCTCCACCTACTTCGTGATGGAGTTCCTGGACGGCAAGCCGTTGAGCTCGGTGTGCGTCAAGGGCGAGCCGGTTCCGATCACGCGTCTGGTCCACATCGCCTCGCAGATCGCCAACGGGCTCGAAGCCGCCCATGCACGCGAGATCGTCCACCGCGATCTGAAGCCCGACAACATCTTCGTCATCGATCGAGGCAGCGAGAAGGACTTCGTCAAGATCCTCGACTTCGGCATCGCCAAGGTCTCCTCCGGCACCGCCAAGCTCACGCGCCATGGCTCGGTCTTCGGGACCCCCCACTACATGTCCCCGGAGCAGGCCGCCGGCGCTCCCGTCGATCACCGCACCGACATCTACTCGCTCGGCGTGATCCTCTACGAGATGGCGTGCGGACGCGTCCCCTTCGACGCCGACAATTTCATGGGCATCCTCACCCAGCACATGTATCAGGCCCCCGTCCCGATCCGTGCCCTGGTGCCGCCCCAGGATGTCCCTCCAGGCCTCGAAGCCGTCATCCTCAAGTGCCTCTCCAAGAAGCCCGATCAGCGCTACCAGTCGATGACCGAGCTCGAGTCCGATCTCGAGAAGCTGCTCAAGGGACTCGTCCCCGACGCGGTCGGCGAGATGATGGCGCGCTCCGGCGGCTTCAACGTGCCGGCCGACTTCTTCAAGGCCGCCATGCCGGTCCCTGTCCCGGCCACTCCCTCGAGCATGCTGCGGCGCAAGCCCTGGCCGCTGTACGCCGGAATCGCCGGCGTCCTCGCCGCCATCAGCATCGTCATCGTCATCTTCGCCGTAGGCTCGCCCTCCACGGCCTCCACTCCCGCGGCCTCCGGCTCCGCTGTGCCGCCCCCCACCGCAACCTCCCCGGCTACCTCCTCCCCCGTCGTCGTCGTGCCTTCCGCCGTCGTTCCCGCCGACAAGGACACCCTCGTCGTCGCTGACCCGCTCAAGGCCGAGGTCTCCGTCGACGGCAAGTCCCTCGGCCCTTCCCCAGTCAACGTCACCATCCCGGCCGGCAAGTCCGTCAAGGTCACCGTGGCGCTCAAAGGCTACGAAGAGGAGACGCTCACGCTCGACGGCGCCGATGCGCGCATCGAGGTGAAGCTCCGCGCCAAGGCCGGTGCCGTCCGACCCAACCCCGGCATCCGACCTCCGGGTGTCAATACCGGCAAGACCTCCGGCGGCGGCGAGATCGTCAATCCGTGGGGAAACTAGCCTCCGAGCTGCTCGACCTCGTCCCTCCCGACGTGCACTCGATCGCTTCGAGGCTGCAGGCCGCAGGGCTCCGTGCGTGGATCGTCGGCGGGTGTACCCGCGACCTGCTCCTCGGTCGCCCCGTCCACGACTGGGATCTCGCCACCGACGCGCGACCCGATCAGGTCGTGGAGCTCTTCCGCCGCGTCATCCCCACTGGCATCCAGCACGGCACCGTCACCGTGATGCTCGGTCGTTCGGGGTACGAAGTAACCACCCTGCGCGGCGAAGGCGCCTATAGCGACGGTCGTCATCCCGACTCCGTCACTTTCGTCGGAGACCTCGTCGAGGATCTCGCGCGACGCGACTTCACCATCAACGCCATCGCTCTCGACCCTCGCACCGGAGAGGTGACCGATCCGTTCCAGGGGCAGGACGATCTGCGGGCGCGCAGCCTGCGGGCGGTGGGGGAGCCTGAGCGAAGGTTTTCCGAGGACGGCCTGCGGCTGATGCGTGCGGCGCGGTTCTCCGCAGTGCTCGGCTTCGAGATCGAGCCTGCAACCTTTGCCGCCATGAGCGCGACCGTCCAGACCCTCGAGAAGGTCAGCCAGGAGCGTGTGCGCGACGAGCTGCTCAAGACCCTGCAGGCCGCGCGTCCCTCGATCGGCCTCGAGGTCATGCGCCTGTCCGGCATCCTGCGCGTCGTCCTGCCCGAGCTGCTCCCCATGCACGGCTGCGCCCAGAACCGTTACCACGCCTACGACGTCTGGGATCACACCCTCGCCGTCGTAGACAGTCTCCGCCCCGACCCCGTCCTCCGCCTCGCAGCGCTGCTCCACGACGTCGGAAAACCCGCCGTGCGAGGCGTCAACGAGACCACCGGCGATTACACTTTCTACCACCACGAAGTCGTGGGCGGCGACATGTCCCGCGGCATCTGCGCGCGGCTCAAGCTCTCCAACCAGCAGCGCGAGCTCGTCGCCGACGTGGTGCGCCATCACCTGGTGGTCTACGACGATGCGTGGAGCGACTCCGCCGTGCGACGTTGGCTCAACCGCATTGGGGAGGAGCTGGTGGAGCCGGTGCTGGAGCTCGCGACGGCCGATGCCCACGGCAAGGGGCTCGATGCCTCCGAGGTGCTCGTCGCCCTCGACAAGCTGCGTGGACGCGTGAGCGAGCTTCGCGCAGCCGGAATGGCGCTGTCGGTCCGCGATCTCGCCGTCGACGGGCGCACGCTGATGGAGGCGTGCGAGCTGAAGCCGGGACCGGTCGTCGGGCAGACGCTCCGTCATCTTCTCGACGCGGTGATAGAGAATCCCTCGCTCAACGAACGCGGCGAGCTGATCGCGCTGGCGCGCCGATATCTGGACGACACCCGGCCCCCCGCGGGCTGAGATCGTTCTGGTTGCGTCAGAAACCGCGGCGACCCCTCTTGCCGCCGCGTCCCGACTCCCCGATAAGGTCCGGACGATGACCAGCAGCGCCCGGATGGAGCAGGCCCTCGCGACCGCATGCCGCATCCACGCCGATCAGCGTCGGAAGGGAAGCGGAATCCCCTACCTCACCCACCTGCTCGCGGTCTGCGCGATCGTGGGCGAGTACGGCGGTGACGAAGACCAGATGATCGCCGCTCTCCTGCACGACACCCTCGAGGACCGCCCCGAGCGCTTCTCCCGCTCCGATATCGTCGAGCTCTTCGGCTGGCGTGTCGCCCACATCGTCGTCGGCTGCAGCGACTGCACTGCAAAACCGAAGCCCCCGTGGGAGCAACGCAAGCGGGCTTACCTCGCGCGCCTCCGACACCACGATCCCGGGGTCAAGCTCGTCTCCGCTGCCGACAAGCTCCACAACACACGCGCTCTCGTGCGCGACTTGAAGTCCTCCGGAGACGTCATCTGGGCGCGCTTCAATGCCACCCGCGAGCAGCAGTGCTGGTACCTGCGCGGCTGCGTGGACGCCCTGCGCGACGACTGGCGTCACAGCGTCGTAGACGACCTCGATCACGATGTCTCCGAGCTCGAGACCCTGTGCGGAGTGAAGTGATGCAGCCCCCGATTGCCCTCCAGGTGCTGTATTCCGGAATCCTTCCGATCGGCATCGGCGTCCATGAGGACCGCCTCGAGGTGCCCTTCGGCACTTCCGTACGAGAGCTGCTCGCGATGCTCTCCGAGCGCCACGGAGAGCCCTTCCGCGAAGCGATGTTCGTCGTCGGAGACCTCGTTCCCAATGCCATCCTCATCGCGCTGGGAAGAGAGATTCGACACGGCCGCGGGCTCGATCTGCCGCTCGAGCATTCCGGCAGGGTCGAGATCATCCTGCTGCCTGCTGCGTCGGGGGGGGGGTGAGAGGTAAGGACGCGATGCGACGATCGCGTCCCGAGTCGCCCTCATCGCTCCTGCGTGTCTGCGCTCCCCCACGCAAAGTGCGCTGCGACGATCGCGAGGCTCATCGCGACGTTCAGGCTCGAGCCGGTGCCCGCCATCGGCACGTGAACGTGGACCGCGCACGCCTCGAGCATCGCGGGGCTGACACCCTCTCGCTCGGCGCCCGCGACGATGGCGATCGGTGCGTCGGGGGCCAATGACAGGGCGGGGTAGGGGACGGAGCGCGAGGAGATCTCCAGCGCGATGGCGCGCACTTCCTCTTGCGAGAGTCGCTCCACGGCTTCCCTGCGTCCGATCTGCTCCCAGCGCACGTGGTCGGTCTGCATGCGCGACAGCCTGCGCAGGCCTCTGTCGGTGGCCGGCGTGATGTCGGTCTCGACGAGCCAAACGCGTGCGCACAGGGAGCCTGCGAGGCGGAATGCGTGTGCCACGTTGGCCCGATCGGCGACGCCGTCGAGGACGAAGAGCATGGGGCGAGGCGCCTGCGGTGGAGCTGCGTGCGCCAGCGCATCGAAGTGGTCGAGCTGCATGGTGTGATCAGGCCAGCAGCGCTCGCATCCCGGCCAGGAACCGTTCGTTGTCCTCGCGCAGTCCGGGGCTCACGCGGATCGCGTTCGGCATGCCGTAGCCGCCCATGGGACGCACGATCACGCCTTTCTTCTGCAGCTCGAGGAAGAGCCACGAGGCGTCCTTCGGCGTGTCGATGAGCAGGAAGTTGGTCTGCGAGGGGGGAACGGTGACGGGCAGCGAGGCGAGTCCGTCGCGAAGGAACTGGATCTCGACGCGATTGAACTCCCGGGAGCGCTCCACGAACTCGACGTCGTCGAGCGCTGCCATGGCGCCTTCCTGTGCGACCAGGCTGGCGTTGAAGGGGATGCGGCAGGTCATCAAGCCGCCGAGGATGTCCTTGGGACCGATCGCGTAGCCGACACGGATGCCAGCGAGCCCGAAGGCCTTGCTCATCGTGCGCACGTAGAGCAGCCGCCGTCCGGTGCGCAGGTGCACCATCGGGTCCGGCATGTCCTGCACCGTCGTGTACTCCTCGTAGGCCGAGTCGTACACCACCAGCACGTCGCGCGGGATGCTCTCCATGAACGCGTCGAACTCGTCGCGCGTGAACCACGTGCCGGTCGGGTTCGTGGGGTTCGCCAAAAAGACGATCTTCGTGTTTGCGTCGACCAGCTTCGCCATCGCCCCGAGGTCGTAGCGATAGCCACCGTCGATCATCGGGGCGAAGCGGGCGTCGGCGCCGGCCTTGAGGGCGGCGAGGTGGTAGATCGCGAATGTGCGCTCGGAGGTCACGATGTTGTCGCCTCGCTCGAGGAAGGCGATGGCGCACAGCTCGAGCACCTCGACGGAACCCGCCGCGGCGAACACGTTTTCCATGTCGACGCCGTAGCGAGCGGCGAGCTTCTTTCGGAAGAGGAACGCATTGTCGTCGGGATAGAGGCTGACCTCTTCGATCGCCTTGCGCATGGCGACGAGCGCCTTGGGCGAGGTCCCCAAGGGGTTCTCGTTCGACGCCAGCTTGGCGATACGGCCGGTGAGGCCAAGCTCGCGGCGCACCTCCTCGATCGGCTTGCCAGCGACGTAGGGCTTGAAGGCACGAAGCGGTTCGCGGAGCAGGTTCTTCTCGGGCACGGCAACCTCGCGGTTCGGGCTTTGGGACCGCGCCGAGCATACTGCGACCCCCGTCGTCAAGTCGACACCCCCGAGCCCGCTCCCATGCCTCATTCACCCGCTTCCGTTCCGCTGCCCGTTCGCCTATGACCCCCTTTCATGGCGGACAAGATCAGCAAGGAAACCCTCCGCGCCCAGCTCCTGGAGCTGTTTTCGAAGCACGCCCAGACTGGCACCACCACGACCGAGCAGAGCCACATCACCGGTGACCTCGCCATCGACTCCCTCGCGGTCATGGAAATCGTGGCCGAGATCGAGGACACCTACGAGGTCTCCTTCCCCGACGACGCCCTGCCGTCCATTCGCACCGTCGGGGATGTGATCCGCGCCCTCTCGGCCCACCTCGAGAAGGAAGGCAGGCTCGCTTGAGCGCTCCTCCGCAGAGCCTCGCCGACGCCGTCGAGCGGCTCGCTTCGGTCCACGATCGGGGCTACCGCTTCGTGCTCGACGACAAGTTCGGCGATCGCTTCATGTCCTTCTCCGAGCTGGAGCGGACGACCGGGCGTCTGGCTGGTGCGCTTCAGGAGCTGGGGCTGGTCAAAGGCGACCGCGCAGCGTTGATACTGCCCGACAACGACGCCTTCGTGACGACGTTCATCGCGGCGTTGCGCGCGGGGATCGTTCCGGTGCCGATCTATCCTCCGACAGGCCTCGGCCAGCTTGCGGGCTACCTCGACAACACCCGGCACATCATCGATCGGAGCGGCTCGCGCGTCGTGATCACGACCACTGTGATCAAGCAGCTCCTCGGATCGGTGCAGGCGGCTTGCCCCGCCCTCGAGCGCGTCGTCGCCCAGCCCTCCCTGGCCGACTCGACCGCGCCCTTCCGGCCCGAGCGCATCGGTCACGACGACACGGCGTTCCTGCAGTTCACCAGCGGCTCGACCTCTCGCCCCAAAGGCGTGGTGCTCACGCACGCGAACCTGCTTGCCAACGCGCACAACATCATCGATCTCGGCCTTGGGGCCACGCCGGGCAACGACGCGGGCGTCACCTGGTTGCCGCTGTTCCACGACATGGGGCTGATCGGCTTCGTGTTGGCGCCGCTGCTCGACGGCATCAGCGTGACCTTCATGTCGCCGCTGATGTTCCTGAAGCGACCGGCGACCTGGCTGCAGGGAATGTCTCGCTACAAGGGCACGATCTCCTTCGGCCCCAACTTCGCCTACGCCCTTGCGGTCAAGCGGACCAAGGAGCGCGAGCTCGAAGGGGTCGACCTTTCCGCTTGGCGCGTGGCCGGCTGCGGCGCCGAACCCATCCGTGCCGAAACACTCGAGTCGTTCGCGTCCACCTTCGCCTCCAGGGGGTTCCGCAAAGACGCATTCCTCCCCGCCTACGGCATGGCCGAGTCCACCCTCGCCATCTCCTTCGACAGGGGGCTTCACACCGACCGGGTGCGAGCATCGGCTCTCTGGGCCGAGGGGCGCGCCGAGCCGGTGGGCAACGACGAGGACGACTCGCTGCGTCTGGTCGGCTGCGGCAAGTCCTTCGAGGGGCACGAGGTGGGCGTGTTCGCCCTCGACGACGACAAGAGCGAGCGCCGTCTGCCCGACCGCTCCGTCGGCGAGCTGCGCCTGCGGGGACCGTCGGTCACCTCCGGCTACTTCGACGACGCCGAGCGCACGGCGGAAGCTTTTGCCGGCGGGTGGCTGCGCACGGGTGATCTCGGATACCTCGCCGACGGCGCCGTGTTCATCTGCGGCAGGTCCAAGGAAGTCGTCATCGTCAACGGACGCAACTTCTATCCGCAGGACATCGAGTGGGAGGCGAGCCAGATCGACGGCGTGCGCAAGGGCAACGTGGTGTGTTTCGGGTCCGGGGACACGAGCTCGGATCGAGAGCAGGTCGTGCTCGCCTACGAGACCGCCATCGAGGATCCGGAGCAGCGCAAGCGCATTGGCAACGACATCCGATCGCGTGTGCAGGATGCCGTCGGCGTGGCGCTCGACGACGTCGTCGCCGTGGACCCCGGCGTGCTCCCCAAGACCTCGAGCGGCAAGCTCCAGCGCACCAAGGCGCGCGAGCTGTACGAGTCGGGCGAGCTGGTCGACCGACGCAGCGCTCGAGAGGTGGACCGGCTCGATCAGGTCAAGACCCTGGCGCGCAGCCAGCTCGACTACCTCAAGCTCTCCTTGTTCGGAAACCGCAAGAAGCAGTAGGAGCAGCCCGCGGCGCTACTCCGAGGCCAGCGCGGCCAGAAACGCCGGTGTGTCGAAGACCTTCTCCAGCTTCGTGCGCCAGGCGGCCGGGTCGGTCCGATCGGAGGGCGGCGTCAGCCGCTGTCGTCAGCGCCGTGGCGCCTTCGTGCCCGCCTCGAGTCGCTCTCCGGTCGCGAGGAAGGTGCTCCCGGACACGTGGTGAAAGGTCCGCTTCTGCGTTGACCCGAATGCCCACTTGCCGTCCCGGAAGACCTCGTCATCCGCCCAGGCCGCCACTACCTCGGCCACCAACACCCCGTGCTCCTTCTGCATCGAATCGTCTCTGATCAGCTTGCACTCCAGCCAGCCGATGCACGACTCGATCAACGGAGCCGCCACCCGCGACCCGTCCACCGTGCGCAGCCCGAGGCGCTGCAGCTTGTCCACCTCGCGGCCCGACAGGTTCCCCGCCTCGTGAACCTGCTCGATCATGTCCACCGTCGGCAGGTTGACCACGAGCTCCCCTGTCGCCATCACGTTCTCGAACGTCAGCGAATCGCTCCCGATCACCAGCGCCACGCGCGGCGGGTCGGTGTCTACGGGCATGACCCAGGAGGCCGCCATCACGTTCGGCTTGCCGCCGGAACGAGTGGTGATGAGGGTCACGGGACCGTGGTTGACGAGTCGATAGCTCCTGGTCGGTTCGATCGCTACGCGCATGGTGGGAAACGATAGCGCGAGTCGGGCGCATCGGGACAGCACGATGCGCCTGGGGCGTGCGCGGAGCGCGGGAGCCGCGCCGACGGCGAGAAGTTGGCGCTGCGAGCTGGCCGCTTCACGTCCGGAGCGGTACGCTTCCATCAGGTCATGAGCGTCGTCATCCCCCTCAAGAAAGCCGCACGCGCCCGCAAGACGAGGCGCCGCAAGGGGTCCAGCGCGAACGGCACGTCCGCAGGGGCTACGCCCCGGGTTCCGTCGCGCGGGTCCCTCAAGAAGCTCATCGACGAGAGCCGGCGTTGGCTGGCGATCATCAATGCGCACAAGCTCAACGAGTACCGCCGGCGCAAGGTCGTGAGCGACACGATCGACAACTTCAGGCTCTACTACAACAAGGGCTACCTCGAGTACCGCAAGTCGGTGACCGAGGGGGGCCAGTTCGCCGCGATCGAGTGGAGCGGGCGCGGGTCGGTGTTCGAGGACATCACCGGGCGCAAGTTCATCGACTGCCTCGGCGGCTACGGCATCTACAGCGCGGGCATCAACCATCCCAAGATCGTCCGCGCCGTCCGCTCCCAGCTCGACCGCATGCCGCTGTCGTCGCAGGAGCTGCTCGACCCGTTGCGCGGCGCCCTCGCGGAGATCCTGGGGGAGCTCGCTCCCGGGGATCTGCAATGCTGCTTCTTCATCAACAACGGCACCGACGCGGTCGAAGGGGCGATGAAGCTGGCGCGAATGTACACGGGCAAGCCTGGCTTCATCAGCTGCATCCGCGGATTCCACGGCAAGTCCTACGGCTCCCTGTCCCTGATGGGGAAGGCCGAATACCGCGCGCCGTTCGAGCCGCTGCTGCCGGAGGTGTACTTCGTTCCCTTCAACGACGCCGAGGCGGTGGACGACGAGCTGAACAAGGCAGAGGCGGTGGGCAAGGAGATCGCCGCGGTCGTGGTGGAGCCGGTGCAGGGAGAGGCCGGCGCGTACGTGCCCGATCCGGACTACCTGCCCAGGCTGCGGGAGATCTGCACGCGTCACGGCGTGCTGCTCATTGCCGACGAGGTGCAGACGGGGTTGGGGCGCACCGGGCGGATGTTCGCCGTGGACCACTGGAACGTGGCTCCGGACATCATGTGTCTGGGCAAGGCCCTGGGCGGCGGCGTGATGCCCCTGTCGGCATTCATGTCCACTCCCGAGATCTGGAAGGTCCTCGAGCCCAATCCCTTCATCCACTCCTCGACCTTCGGGGGCAATCCGCTCGCGTGCGCCGCAGGCATCGCCGCGCTCAACGTGACCCTCGAGGAGGATCTGCCCGGCCAGGCCGCCGCCATGGGCGAGTACCTGCTGGGCGAGCTGCGCGCCCTGAGGAAGCGGTATCCGGAGCACCTGATCGACGTTCGCGGCCTGGGCCTGCTGATTGGCATGGAGTTCGTCGACACCGACTTCGGCTATGCCGTGGCGGCTGGGCTGTTCCGGCGCGGCGTGCTCGTGGCCGGAACGCTGCTCAGCGCCAAGACGCTGCGCATCGAGCCGGCGTTGAACATCCCGAAGGCGCTGGTCGACGAGATGCTGGACAAGCTCGAGGATACGTTGAAGGAGCTGACGGAGTAGGGGAGGGGATTAGCGGGCGGGCTGCTCGAGGAGCTTCTTGCGCGTGTAGGGGACCAGGCCCCCGGCGTCGATGATCGCCTGGCGCGCGGGCGGCAGCGGCACCGTGGCGAACTGCTTGCCCGTGGTCTTGTTGACCACCTTGCCCTCGGCCAGCTCGAGCTCGTCTCCCTCGCTCGCCTCGATCGTCGGGCAGATGATCAGGCTGAGCCCGAGGTTGATCGCGTTCTGCATGAAGATCCGCGCGATGCTGCGTGCGACCACGTTCAGCTCGTGACCGCGGATCGCGCTCGCCGCCTGCTCGCGGCTCGACCCGCACCCGAAGTTCTCGTCGGCCACCACGAAGCTTCCGGGCGCGATCTGCTTGGAGTTCAGACGTGCGTTGAACTCCGTGCGATCGTGGAAGCAGAACTGCGGGGTTTCCGTAGGCAGCACCGTGGCCATGAACCTGCCGGGGTAGATGTCATCGGTGCTGATGTCCCTGCCGAGCTTCAATACGACCTTGCCCATTTTCAACGTCCTCCCGCGCGTGGATCGGTGATGACACCGGTGATGGCGCTGGCCGCGGCCACGGCCGGGCTGCACAGGTAGACCTCCGACTTCGGATTGCCCATCCGCCCCTTGAAGTTGCGGTTCGTCGTGGCGAGCGCCACTTCGCCGTCTCCGAGCGCTCCCTGGTGAACACCGAGACACGGTCCGCAGCCGGGGTTCATCACCACCGCTCCGGCCTTCATGAAGGTCTTGAGATAGCCGGCCTCGAGCGCCTGGGCGTAGATGCGTCCCGACGCCGGGAACACCAGCATCCGGGTCCCCTCGGCCACCTTCTTGCCCTCCAGAATGCGAGCCGCGGCCGCCAGATCGTCGAGCCGCCCGTTGGTGCAGGAGCCGATCACGATCTGCTGGAGCGCCTTGCCCGCGACCTGCTGCACGGGCTTGACGTTGTCCACCGTGTGCGGGCACGCAATCTGCGGCTCGAGCTTCGACACGTCGATCTCCAACACCGACTCGTACACCGCGTCGGCGTCGGGAAGCACCCGATCGATCGGATCGGTCACGCCGGCCTCCGTGCGCAGGTATCGCTCGGTTTCGTCATCGGCGGGGACGATGCCGCTGGTGGCTCCGGCCTCGACGCTCATGTTGCAGATCACGAGGCGTCCGCTGGTGGACATGGCGGTGATGGTTTCGCCGTGGAACTCGAGGACGCGGAAGTTGGCGCCCTGCGCGGTGAGCTTGCCGATGATGTGGAGGATGAGGTCCTTGGGGCCGACGAACTCGGGGAAGCGACCGCGCACGACGACCTTGATGGTGGGCGGGACTTCGATGTTGAGAGCGACACCGAGGGCCCAGACCGAGGCCATTTCGGTGGCGCCGATTCCGAAGGAGAAGGCTCCGAGGGCGCCGTGGCTGGTGGTGTGGCTGTCGGTTCCGACGACGACGCTGCCGGGGCGGACGTAGCCGTATTCGGGGAGGATCTGGTGGCAGATGCCGCCGCGGTCCCCGCGGATGTCGTGGAACTTGCAGATGCCGTGCTGCGCCGCGAAGCCGCGGATCATCTTGTGGTTGGTCGCCGTCTTGGGGCCTTCGGCCGGCACACGGTGATCGAAGATGAGCGCGATGCGAGAGGGATCCCAGGGCTTGGGCTCGCGGCCCGTGTCCTTGTAGATCTCCTTGAACTGATTGATGACCAAAGCCCCGTTCTCGTGCGACATGGCGAGATCGACGCGGGGTTCAACCACGTCGCCCGCCTTGGTGGCGGGGAGGCCGGCGGCTCGGGCGAGTATCTTCTCGACGACTGTCATTCCCATTGGGACACCTCGTGGGTGGGTTTCAGATCACGGCCTTCTGCTTGAGCTCGGCGAGGCGAGCCTCGTCGTAGCCGAGTTGGCCCAGGATTTCTGCGTTGTGCTGGCCCAGCGTCGGAGGCGGCGTCGTCACCGTCCCCTCCGTCCGATCGAACAGCGCGGTGAGCCCGAAGACCTCGATGGGCCCCATTCCGGGTACCTCGACCTTCTGCAGCACCCCGCGATGCTCCACCTGCGGCTGCCGCAGCGCGTCCTTCAAGGACAGGATCTCCCCGCTGGGAACGCCGCGGGCGTTGAGCGCGTCGACCCAGTGCTTCGTGGGCTTCTGCGTCAGCTTCACCTCCAGCAACGGCGTGAGCTGCTTGCGATTGCGCTTGCGCGTGTCGCGCTCCTGGAAGCGCGGATCGGTCTTGAGCTCCGGCACCTCCAGCACGTCGCACACCGCCTCCCACTGCTCCTGCTTGTTGGCGGCGATGTTGATGTGACCGTCCTGCGTGACGAACGTGCCGCTCGGCGCCGCGGTGAAGTTGTCATTGCCCATCACCACCGGCTCCTGGCCGCCGATGAGCAGATTCGCCGCCACCCAGCCCATCAACGGCATGATCGAGTCGATCAACGCGACGTCGATGAACTGCCCCTGTCCGGTGCGCTCGCGGTGCAGCAGCCCCGCCATCACGGCGAAGGCCGCGTTCAGGCCGCCCACCGTGTCGCAGACCGGAAAGCCCGCACGCAGCGGCGACAGACGCTCGTCGCCGTTGATCGCCATCTCGCCCGACAAGCCCTGGATGATCTGGTCATAGGCAGGCTTGTCCGCGTCGGGGCCCGTCTGCCCGAACCCCGAGATCGCGCAGTACACCAGCCGCGGATTGATCTCGCGAAGAACCGTGTAGCCGATTCCCAGCCGATCCATGACCCCGGGCCGGAAGTTCTCGATCACCACGTCGGCGTCCTTCACGAGCCGCTTGAAGATCTCCTTGCCCTCCGGACTCTTGGTGTTCAGCGTCACCGACTTCTTGTTGCAGTTCTGGGCAAGGAAGCTCGTGCCCATCAGCCGCTTGTTGTACTCCGGCACAATCCCCAGCTTGCGCGCGAGATCGCCGTCCTTCGGGTTCTCTACCTTGATCACCTCCGCTCCCAGCAGCGCCAGGTGCAGCGAGGCAAAAGGACCGGAGAGCACGTTGGTCAGGTCCAGAACCTTGATTCCGTCGAGAATGCGAGGCTTGTCGTTCATGGCTATTCCTGCTCAGTAGGAGAGTGGCCCAGTCTTGTATACCCGGCCCGGAAGCTCCCGTCCGAAGTGACCCGAGACGTCGCGCGCCAACCCGATGAGCGCTCCCAGGTCGATGCCCTGGCACTGGCCGCGACGCTTCAGCGAATGAACCACGTCTTCCGTGGGGACGTTGCCGGCAGCCACCTTCGTGAAGGGACAGCCTCCCAAGCCCCCGAAAGCGGTCTCGAAGGTCGTGACGCCGGCCTCGAGGGCAGCGTACACGTTTGCCATTCCGAGCCCGTAGGTGTCGTGGAAGTGGCACGTGCACTGGATGTCGGACGACAGCTCGAAAAGCGCACCGAACAGGCGCCGGACCTGCTCGGGATAGGCGTGCCCCGCCGTGTCCGCAAGGCTGATGTTGGTCAGTCCAGCCTCGAGATATGCCTTCACGATCGACAGCACTCGCTCCTCGGGAATCCTCCCCTCGAAGCCGCACCCGAAGGCGCTCTGCACCGACACCTGCACGCGCTTGCCGAGCTCCACCGCCCGCTTCGCCGTGGCGATGATCCGACGCTGCGCCTCCTCGGTCCCCATCCCCGTGTTCTTCCGGCTGTGCGTCTCCGAAGCCGACACGCCCAGGCAGAACATCCCCACGCCGCATGCAAGGCCGCGCTCCAACCCCTTCTCGTTGAGCACCAGCCCCGAGAACACCGCCTTGCCCGCCCCGCGCTCCGTCAGCGTCCGGAACAACGCGTCCGTGTCCGCCATCTGCGGAACCTTCTCCGGATGCACGAAGGAACCCACCTGGATGATGTCCACTCCCGAGGATTCGAGTGCGCCAATCCACCCGAGCTTCGTCTCCGTCGGCACCGTGCGCGCCTCGGCCTGCAGCCCGTCGCGAAGCCCGCACTCGTGAATGACGATGTCCTTCATCGATTTCTCCTGAAGCCTCATGGATTGCGGCGGACGGTCTCGCCCGCCGACGTTGCGTTTGCGGCGAGCAAGAGCCCATGCGCTTGGACCACGTCCGCGCGCTCGGGGATTGACCTCGGCGGCGGGCTCGGTGGTCCGATCATCGCGCGAAGAGCGGGCGCTCCGCAGAGCATGGCGCGCATGCTGACGCCGCTTGCCCCGGGGTGGCAAACGATAATTTGTCGGGTATACATTCCGAAAAGTCATGACCACGCGCCGCGTCCTCCCCTCCCTCTCCGCCCTGCAGTTCTTCGAAGCCGCCGCGCGTCACATGAGCTTCACCCAGGCCGCCCACGAGCTCAACGTCACCCAGAGCGCCGTCAGCCGCCAGATCCGCCACCTCGAGGACTACATCCGCAAACCCCTGTTTCTTCGCTACAAGCAGCGCCTCACCCTCACCGAAGCCGGTCAGGCCTACTCCCTCGCCGTCCACGAGCTGCTCGATCGCGCCGAGGCAGCCACCCTCCAGATCATGGCCTACGGGTGCGACGGCGGCCTGCTCACCATCGCGTCCCTGCCCACCTTCGGCTCTCGCTGGCTCGTCCCGAGGCTCAGCGACTTCGCCGTCAACCACCCAGAAATCCAGCTCAATCTCGTCACCCAGGTCAAGCCCTTCGACTTCGAGGGGAGCGACATCGACGCCGCAATTCACTTCGGCACCGCGGATTGGCCCGGGGCGGTCTGCCATCGGCTCATGGGTGAGGTCGTGGTGCCCGTGGGAGCCCCGTCTCTCATCGCCTCGCGCTCCAAACCCAGACGCCCCAGGGATCTGGCCCGGTATCCTCTGCTGCAGCACGTCACGCGCCCCGAAGCCTGGCAGGATTGGCTCCGCGCCTCCGGCATCGACGACCTCGACGCCCACGCCGGTCCGCGCTTCGAACAGTTCCACATGGTGATTCAAGCCGCCATCGCGGGCCTCGGCCTCGCCCTGCTCCCACGCTTCCTCATCCAGGAAGAGCTCGCCTGCGGTCGCCTCGTCGTGGCCATCGACCGTCCGATTCGCTCCGATCGCGCCTACTACCTCGTCCACCCCGAGAGGAAGGCTGCCTTGCAGCGCGTCGTCGTGTTCCGCGACTGGCTCCTGGGTCAGTGCTCCCCCCACGACCGCGACGCGTGACCCTGGCGGCCGCCAGTTTTCGGTGGCGGCCCGCCGGATCCACGTTTCTCTCTGGGATTTCCCTCCGAAACGCCTCCGCCTGGCGGAATGTCCCCCCCGCTCCGCCACCCCGTCGTCGTGCGTTCTTCGAGATTCAGGCCCCAATCCGCCCAGCTCCCCGATGGCACGGAGGCTGCTCTGCGTGCTTCCCAGGAGGTGACCATGAATCGGTCCTCGTCGACACCGCTCGTCGTTCCCTGCCCCTCGCATGCAGCAATCCAGCCCCACGCCCAGGAGGTCACACGATGAATGCCTATCACCAGCAGATCGCCGACCTGCGTGATCTCGCCCGCACCAGCCACCTCGACGCCGTCGTGGAGCGCTTCCTCGAGAGCCTCGCGATGAACCCGGACTTCCACCTCGATTCCCGTCCGGAGCAGGCCTCGGTGCTCGAAGCCGTCGTGTCCGCCACCCTCACGCACCTCACCGGAACACAGCACGCCCTGCGCTGCGAGCTCTTGCGCTGCGAAGGCACCGACCTGATTCACGGTGTGTGCGTCGGCGACGGCTACCTGCTGTACCTGCTCTTCTTCGAGGACGACCGGGTCGGCGTCGTCAGCGCCGTCATCTGCCCGCCCGGCCAGCGCACCTGGAACGCCCGGATCCGTTTCGACGTGCTCGCCGTCGGCAAGCGGGAGCTCAACTGACCCCGCCGAGCGCAACCCGCACCGCTACGGCACGGCGTGTACGCCCCGCACCCCGAGGGCGATGTCCAGTCGCACCATGCCCCGGCCTTCGAGTGCTGATTGGCACGCATCGCAGGCCGCGGCCTCTCCCGCGCACAACACCACGTCGCCTCCGCCCGCGCCCGACGGGATCACCGCCACCCCTTCGACCTCGTCACGAAGCTCCTCGGGCACGATGGGCGCCCCCGCGGCGTCTCCCATCGACGCGAGCTCCGAGACCTGGTCTCGCAGCGCTCCCACGAACGACTCCACCGTCCCGCCCGAGGCCGCCCTGCGCGCTGCGTCCGTCAGCCGCGCGATGCGAGCCGCATAAGCTTCGTGATCCGAACGAGCATACGCCCGCACCCGCGCCAGCATGTCCCGCGTCGACGCCTCCCGATCCGTGGCGTACACGTCGATCCGAAGCCCGGCAGGCAACACCTGCGCCCGCGACCGCACCGCCCCGCCCGCGTCCAACCAGCACACCCGCGTGGCTCCGTACCCGCTCGTGATCACGTCGATCCCGCTGCCCCCCCCTTGCGCCTCCCGATGCGCCCGCAACGCCACCGCGAAGACCCGATCCGCCAGCCCCGCGTCGTCGAGCTCAGGTCGCTCCCGCAGCGCCCTGGCCGCCAGCGACGCGACCACGATCGCCGCGCTGGAGCCCAACCCGATCTTGCGACCGTCGCGGCGCAGCTCCGAGGCGTCGAACCACGGGGCAGACGCCGAGCCGATGGCGCAGCGAACCTCGGGGGTGACGAAGTCCGCCTCCCGGCTGGCGTCGGCGATCACGTAGCGATCGACCGCCGTGACGATGGCCGGTGCGCCCTCGAGCACCGCGTAGGCTCCCGACAGCACGAGCTTGCCAGGGGCGCGCGCTCTCATGCCTCCTCCAGCTCGACTGTGGCATCGCCTCCCACGCGCGAGACGATCGTGTCCACCACGCCGGGAAGGGATGCCAGCTCCTGGCGCACGCGCTCCGCATCCCCGCCCGTGGTGAGCACCTTCACGTGCGGACCCGCGTCGATGGTCGCCCATGCAGCCACCCCACGGTCGCGCATCGCGCGCACGGCGTGGACGCACCCCAGGGTCGAAGGCTCCAGGTAGATCAGGGCGGGACCGGCAGCCATCGCACAGGCGTGCATGGCCAGCGCGCTCTGCTCGGCGGCTTCTCCGAGGGCCCTCAGATCCCTGGCGAGCACCGCGCGCTCGACCTCTGCGGAAAGGCGTTGGCACAGCGCGATCCAGCCTGGGTAGTACGGGCTCGTGCGCGCAGTGTGTCCCATCCCCTCCGTGGAGCCGACCTTCTTCGGCCCCTTGGTGGTCACGGCCACCACCACGCGCAGGTCCCAGTGCGAAGCCGGGGCAACCGGCTCCGCAGGCAGGAAGGCGTCGCCGGGTTCGCCGGCGCGCAGACGCACGAACCCGCCGTGGATGCTCCGTGCGGCCGAGGCGCTGGACCGCCTCGCCAGATCGCTGGCGCGGTCGCGATCGAGCTCCAGCCCCGCCGCGCTCCGTGCAGCAATCGCGAGGGCGGCGAAGCCCGAGGCGCTCGACGCGAGCCCCGAGCCGGTCGGAAAAGAGTTGCGGCTCGCAACCCGGGCGCGCGTCTCGATGCTCGCCGCTCGCCGGACCCGATCGAGCAGCGCCGTCACCCGCTCCAACGCCCGCCCCTCCGCCTCGCGGCCGTCGAGCTCGAGCCGATCGACCGCAAGCGACGGATCGAACCGCACCTCGGTCGTCGTCGTCAGCGCCTCGAGCGTGACCGATACGCTCGTCACCGCCGGCACGTTGTGCACGTCGTCGGCCTTGCCCCAGTACTTGGCGAGGGCGATGTTCGCGTGGGCTCGCGCCACCGCGCGTCTGCCAGAGTTCATTCCGCTTCGCTCCGCTTCCTTCGCCCTCAGCTCACGGGCGCCCAGCAGTGCGCACCCTTCCTCGGCGCGCTTGCCACCACCACCCCCGCAAGCTCGCCGAGCCCTGCAACCCGGACCGAGACGCGATCGCGATCGCGCAGCACCGGCCGTCCCTCTCCCCCGGCCACCGCCAAGGGACCGCAAGCGATGACGTCGCCCGCGAACAGATCCGCGCCCTCGCTCGCGAACGCGATCATCTCGCCGAAGGATGCCCGCCACGGGTCGCGTCGGCTCGCTGCAACCACGTGGCCGTTGACCAGGAGCGATACTTCGGAATCCGAAGGATCGAAGCGTTCGTGCGACGCGGTGAGCAGCGGGCCGAGCTGGCCGAGGCGGAAGCTTCCCCACCCCGGCGACAGCGCCTCTCGCGAGGGGAAGGTCCACAGCGAGATCGGCGCATAGCCGACGATCGCCCGCTCCGCCTGCTCGAGTGTGGCACTGCGCAGGTCGTCCCCGAGGATCGCCGCAATCCCCGCGTCGAGGCGGGGAGCGGTCTCGTCGGAGGGAACCGGCAGCGGCGCCTCGTGGCCGAGCAGACAGCGACCGAAGCCCCGACGGAACGACGGGGCAGCTTGCGGGCGCGGCTCGAAGAGCAGCAGCGCCGGGTTGGCGAGGGTCGGGACCATCCACAGGCACTGGGAGGGGTCGAGCACCGTCGAAGGCGGGGCCTCTCCGTCGGCAAGGCAGTCCACCAGCTCCTCGAGGCCGGCGAGCCCGAGGGAGAACACACGGCGACGGAAGCTGGACACCTCCGCGAAGCGCTGCGGTGAGGTTTCCAGCTCGAACAGCCGCTCGAGCTCCGCCACGCTCAGCAGGCGCCCGCGATACTCGACCGCGAGTACCTCGGCTCCGTCGTGCAGCACATGAGCGAGTCGCAAAGGGTCCATGATCCACCGGGCGCTCCCAGCTTCGGAACGCTCGTGGAGTCTGCCATGCGATGCGCCCGTCGTCACGCCCGGGCGCGTCCTCGGACCGCGCTCTCCGCCCCCCCCCGCGCCCGAGGGGGAACCGCCCCACGATGTTGGGGGAAGGCGGGGGTACCCTCCGCGCCCGCGATCGTCTAAGACCCCTCCGTCGCCATGAACATCTCCCAACGCGGCCACAAGGTCCCCCCATCCCCCATCCGCAAGCTCGTTCCCTTCGCCGAAATGGCCAAGGACAACGGCGTCGTCGTGCACCACCTGAACATCGGCCAGCCCGATGTCCACACGCCTCCGCAGTTCTTCGAGGCCCTGAGCGGCTTCCCCGATCGCACCGTTGCCTACGGCCACTCCGCGGGCTTCGCCTCGCTTCGCAAGGCCATGGCCGGCTACTACCGTCGCGTCGGCTACGACGTCGAAACCGAACACGTCACCGTCACCACCGGCGGCTCCGAAGCGATCCTGTTCGCCATGATGGCCATCTGTGATCCCGGCGACGAGATCATTTGCTTCGAGCCGTTCTACACGAACTACAACGGCTACGCCGTGCAGGCGGCGGTCCAGCTCAAGCCTCTGCGCTGCAACATCGAGGACGGCTACCACCTGCCCCCTCGCGAGCGCATCGAGGCGCTCATCACCCCGCGCACGCGGGCCATCATCGTCTGCTCCCCCAATAACCCCACGGGGACCGTCCTGCGCCGCGACGAGATGCAGACCCTGGTGGACATCGCGCGCGAGCGCGATCTGTTCCTGATCAGCGACGAAGCGTATCGCGAGTTCGTGTACGGCGAGGTCCCCCACACGGGCGTGCTCGAGTTCCCCGAGATCGCGGACCGCGCGGTGCTCATGGACTCGCTCAGCAAGCGCTACAGCCTGTGCGGAGGACGGGTTGGCTGCCTGGTCACCCACAACCCCGATCTGCGGCGCACGTTCCTGCACCTCGGCCAGGCGCGCCTGTGCCCCCCCTCCGTCGAGCAGCACGGCTCCATCCCGCTTCTCAGCCTCGAGAACGACTACTTCCAGCAGGTCCAGACCGAGTACAAGCTCCGTCGCGACACCGTGATGCGCGGGCTCCAGCAAATCCCCGGTGTCGTCTCACGCACGCCGGAAGGCGCCTTCTACGTCATGGCGCGGATCCCCGTGAAGGACTCCGGCCGCTTCGCCCAGTGGCTGCTCACCAACTTCCGGCTCGACAACGAGACGGTGATGGTCGCGCCGGGTGACGGCTTCTACGCGACCGCGGGGCTCGGGCTCGACGAGATCCGCATCGCCTACGTGCTCGAGGTCCCCAAGCTCGAGCGCGCGATGTTCTGCTTGAAGGAAGCCCTCGCCCAGTACCAGGACTGACCCTCTCCGCCGCTCGTCACGCTCGCCTCCGATTGTTTCGCCATCCGACACGTTTCGAGCGTCCCTGCAGCCCCCCCCCGCACAACTGTACTCGGGCAGAGAAGCAGCGGCTCCGGTTGCCGTTGCGTCGGACCGCTCCGCCTGCGTACACTCGGCGCAGTGTGCCGGGAGTCCCTCCCGGCCGCGCATTGACTCTCACGGATGGGCGGAGCATGGGACTGACACGATTGAAGGGGTGGGGATGCGTTCGTGCCGGCGCACTGGCTTGCGTCGTCCTCGCGATGTCCGCAACGACGACGTCGTCGTTTGCGCAGACTGCCCAGGATCGGGCTGCCGCGCGCGACCTGTTCAACGAGGCCCGCAAGCTCGTCAAGGCGGGCGACTACGCTTCCGCCTGCCCCAAGCTCGAGGAGAGCCAGCGGCTCGACCCCGGCGTCGGCACCCTGTTCAACCTCGCCGACTGCTATGAGCACACGGGCAAGACCGCGAGCGCCTGGTCGATGTTCGCCGACGCCGCCGCGGCTTCGCGCGCGTCCAAGGAGCCCGAGCGGGAGAAGGCCGCTCGCCAGCGCGCCCAGGACATCGAGCCCAAGCTCCTTCGACTCAGCATCCTGATCCCGCCCTCGGTCGAGGTCGCCGGGATCGAAGTCCGCCGCGATGGCACCGTGCTCAACAAGCCGATGTGGGGTCAGGCCGTTCCGGTCGATTCGGGCGAGCACAAGATCCAGGTGACCGCGCCCGGCAAGAAGCCCTGGTCCGTCACCATCACGCTCTCCGGGGAAGGCAAGACCGAGACCGTCACCATCCCGAGCCTCGAAACCGAGACCTTGCCCCCGCCTCCTCCGGTCGCTCCTGCCGCCGCATCGTCGAGCGCCGCTCCTCCTGTCTCTACGAGCCCGCCTCCTGCCGTGCAGACGTCGCCCCCTGCGGGCAATGGCAGCAACCAGCGGATGATCGGTCTCGTGGCCGGCGGTGTCGGCATCGTCTCCCTCGGCCTGGCCGGCTACTTCGCGTATTCGACGAAGTCGAAGCTCAGCGATGCCGAGGCGTACTGCGTCGACACGAAGTGCACGGATCAGAAGGGCGTGGACCTGCACGACGATGCGGTGAAGAACGCGGACATGGCGAGCATCTTCAGCGCTATCGGCGCGCTGGGGCTCGTCGGAGGCGCCGTGCTGTACCTCACCGCTCCCTCGTCCCCGTCCACCTCGTCCGCCTCCAAGCGTCCCTTCCTGCTCGCAGGCCCCGGGTCGATCGTCGTGAAAGGAGCCTTCTGATGCGTGCGCGCGACATCGCGTGTCTGCTGGCGACCGCGGGGTTCGCGGCGCTGCTCGGGTGCCGCGGGATCCTGGGCGCCGAGAAGGCCGAGCTCGTCGAGTCGTCGGTCGATGGCGGGGCAGGGCAGGGGGGGAGCGCCGGAGCCGCTGGGCAAGCCGGAAGTGCGGGCGAAGCCGGGCAAGCGGGAGCCGCGGGTGACGCCGGGCAAGCGGGAGCCGCGGGTGACGCCGGTCAAGCGGGAGCCGCAGGCGAAGGCGGGCAGGCCGGTGCAGCCGGGGCCGACGCTGGTTCGCCCGGTCCGCTGAGGTGCTTCTCCGTCCATGACAGCACCGTTCTCGATCTCGGCACGGAACCGGGCGTCATCAGCGGGTTTGGCGCCTTGCACATCGCACGTCTCGCCAGCGACGACGCGGTGATCGCCACGACGATTCGGGACGCCGCCGACGACCCCAAGGCTTTCATCGCGCGCGTCGGTTCCAAGGGCGTGATTGCCCGCGGATACCTCCCCACGCCGGGGACGATCGTCGGCGTGCTCGCACACAAGGCCGGCTCCGTGGCCGTGTTGACCGAAGTCCGCGATTCCGCTTCGGTGAAGTTCAACGTGTTGGAGCTCGAAAGCGCGTTCTCCTCCTCCGACGTCGAGAGCGCCGGAACGGGCTCCGAGTTCACCACCGTGGATGACCCGCTGACCGCTGGTACCGTCGTCTTCACCAGCTCCGGGGACCGCGACATCGTCATGACACGAGCTTCGGGTCAGGCCGTCTTCCTCGCCGTGCACGCCCCCTCCGTCACCATCAACCCGACGCTCCCGGTCCAGGAGGTTTCCCTCTCCGTCTCCGGCCCGATCGACCTCCAGGCCAAGGCGGTCGCCATCAAGGACCAGATCGTCGTCTTCGTGTCCTCGGAGGACACCAAGTCCCTGAAGGTGGTCAGCGCGTCCTTTGGCTCTCTCGCGAACCCGAAGACCTTCGACATCTCCACGGCGATGGGCGACGTATTCCCGTATCCCGACGGGACCGCGGGCGTGCTCATTGTCGGCAGCGCTGGGATCCCTCCGAACATGTACTTCGGTCCGATGACGAAGACCGATCTGGAAGCGTTCGACTGGCAGTCTCTCAAGGTGGACATGAGCGCCGTCACGCCGACGATCATGTCCTTCATCGGCGACCGCCACATGCTCGTCGGCAAGAGGTCATGGGTCTCCTTCGGCTACGCCGACAACATGACGAAGATCGGCTACACGTGGCTCGACAGCAACGGCGCCCTGCGTGCCCAGGCGTACCTCGATGGCTTCTCGCTGTCGTCGAGCAAGATCTTCGACAACGTCGCGGTCCCGGGTGACGACAGCTTCTACCCGATCCAGAGCACGCTCCACTACGGTTGGGTGGAGCACTTCAACGAGCCGAGCACCAAGCCGATCCTGCACTACATGAACGTCAAGTGCCAGCCCGTGGTCGACGCCGGGCCATGAGCCTGCAGCACCTCTGACGCACTGCGAGGCATCGTTCGCGCTCCCTTCGATCCCCCCTGCACGGTCCGCGACACGCTCGATTCGTCGTCAACGCCCCATCGCGCGATGGCGCTCCGGGGCGCGGCGCGTCGCCACCCTCGGTTCGCACGCGACGATCGGAGTCATCGCAATCACCGCGCGATTTTCGCTTGGAGCCGGTGGCCCTGGTCTTGCTCTCGCGATCGCTCAGCCAACCTCTGCTGCCATCGCGAGGTCACCATGAAGCGTCTGTCGCGCTGCGTGCTGCTGTGCGCCGTCGCCATCGCAGGTTGCTCTGCCACCTTGCCTGCGTCGCGCCAAAGCTCGACCCGGGCCCACGCCGCTGCCACCCACGCCGTCGCATCGCTCCAAAATGGTTCGTTCGACGAAGCATCTCGCCAGGCTGGCGCCGTCCTCGGGACCGATCCGGACAACCCGCAGGCGCGCCTTGTCCGCCAGGCCGTGGACATCATCAAGCAGGGTGGGGTAGTGGTGTACCCCACCGATTCCGCGTACGCGCTGGGCTGCCATATCGGTGACAAGTCGGCGCTGGATCGCATCCGCCGTATCCGCAAACTC
>JAKLDZ010000010.1 GCA_022703255.1 Myxococcota bacterium
GTTATTCCCGAGACCCCGACGATCAAGACGATACGTTTCAAGCCGGATGAGCGGATCTCATTCCGGACGGGACAATTTGTCGAGATCACTATCCCCGGCGTGGGCGAGGCGCCGTTCACGCCTTCCTCGAAACGACGCGCAGTGATCGCCGCGATCGTCGTGTGCGCCATCGGTGCAGTGGCCGGCTTCGCACTGCTCGGACGTCATGAGCCTGCCACCGGTTCGTCTCCCCTCCCGTCGGCCCCATCGTCCGCAGAGCTCGCGAGCGCCCAGCCGTCCTCGGTTGCCTCTGTCGAGTCCGCCGCCCCAGCGATCGCCTCTGCGGAGTCCGCACCCTCGGCGAGCGCTGCAGCGTCGGTTGCCTCTGCGACTCCGGTTGCCTCGACCGTTCCGGTCTCGACCGGGGCTCGTCCCGCCAAGGGCAAGGCCCCGGTCGCGAGTGCAACGGTGACGGCGTCGCCGCAGACGAGCCCCGATTCCGGGCGCTCTCGCTACTCGCGCGAGTGACCCGCGGGTTGGCTCTTCCTCTCCGGGGGCCGAAGGAACTATAGGAGCGCGCATGAGACGCTATCTCCTTGCACTGCTCGGGATGCTCGCGGCGTGCTCCGCGGGCGCGCGGGTCACGACCGTCCCCCCTGGTTCCTCCTCGACGCCGGGGCCGGACGCGTCGTTGCTGCTGGTCCCGGAGGCCGGTGCGTTCGAAGACGCGGCCTTGGACGCGCTGATGGAGGCGGAGGGGGACGGGGCGGCAGATGGCGCGGTGGATGGCGCGACGGCGGCCGCGGACGCGGGGCCTGCGGCGTGTCCGGAGGGGATGATCCTGATCGACGGCGACTACTGCACCGATGTGGAAGTGAAGTGCCTGAAGAGCTGGTTCGACAAGGTGAACAAGAAGACGGTGTGCGAGGAGTTCGAGCCGCCTGCTCGTTGCATCGGCCAGAAGGTGCACAAGCGGTTCTGCATCGACCGCTATTCGTGGCCGAACGTGGCCGGCGTGCGCGCCGAGGTGATGAACAACTTCTACCAGGCGCAGGTGAAGTGCGCCTCGGTGGGCAAGCGCATGTGCACCGAATCGGAGTGGACGCTGGCGTGCGAGGGGCCGGAGATGAAGCCGTACCCGTACGGATATGTTCGTGACCCGACCAAGTGCAACGGGGACCACGGCTGGGACGGCCCGGACATGAAGAAGGTTGCCAAGCGCGACGCGAAGGAGCTGGCGCGGCTGTGGCGGGGGGTGCCCAACGGGGCGCAGCCCGAGTGCGTCAGCGATTACGGGGTGCCGGACCTGCCGGGGAACACCGACGACGTGGTTGCGAGCGAGACCTTCGGCGACGGCTGGAAGGGCAAGTACGACAGCGTTCACACCGGTGGGCCCTGGTACAAGGGCACCCGCAACCAGTGTCGTCCGAAGATCTACACGCACGACGAGGGCTTCTATTACTACTTCCTGAGCTTCCGCTGCTGTGGCGAAGCGGACTTCAAGGCGACCGATCCGCGCACTCCCAAGCAGGTCAAGGGCAGCTGGAACTTCCGTCGCGTGGAGAGCCTCGCGCGCTTCAGCGTGGAGCAGATGAAGCACAAGCTCGAGCTCAAGACGCGCGGCGAGTGCAAGTGCAAAGACGAGGACAAGCTGTGCCGGACGATGTGCGGCACGCTGCTCGGTCCCAACGCCCGGGACATCGATCTCAAGGCGCCCCGGGGCGAGGGCGAGGCCGCGCCCCCTCCCTGAGCCGATCGGACCCGTCGGCTCGCAGCTCTTCCGAACACCCAACGCTCCTCCCTATGGCGCCGTCGTCGCGAGTGCGGCAAGATCCTGCCTCGACCTTGGCTTCGAGCCTGCGGGAGGACGATTGATGAACATCGGGTTTTCTAAGGCGACGTGGTGTGCGGTAGCGACGATCCTGGTGGTCGCTTGCAGTGGCTCGACGGAGGAGGGAGGTAGCGCAGGCACCGGGTCCGGAGGCGGAGCCGGCGCGGTGTCGTCGGGGCCGATCGCGCAGGACCAGTTTGCCCAGGCGTACACCGACGCGATCTGCAACAACGCGGCACCGTGTTGCCAGAAGTACGGGATGCCGTTCAACGGGGCGAAGTGCTCCGCGGCATTCCGGGCCGAGTTCGACAAGGACTTCGGCAAGATCGCGGCCACTCCTGGCGTCTCGTACGACGCGGCCAAGGCCGGGGAGTGCATCGCATGGGTCGAGAAGATCACGAAGCTGTGCGCGGTGACCGAGGCCGACGCTGTAGCGATGCAGAGCGCCTGCGGGGCCGTGTGGCGGGGAAGCAAGGGGGAGGGAGAGGCGTGCTCATCAAACTACGAGTGTTCCGGCGCGGATACGGGGGCTGCGGAGTGCGACAGTACCATCGTGAATGGCGAGTATCAGGGGACCTGCGCGAAGTCGGCCGGAGCGCCCGAACGCGGGGTCAAGGGCTCCGCGTGCAACGCCACGTGCATGTCCCAGGGAACCGGCTCCGAGTGTTCCGGCGGTGGCGGTGCAGGCGGATCCACGGGCACCCCGGGAACGGCCGAGTGTTGGATCGACGACGGGCTGCAGTGCGAATACCCGTCGTTCAAGTGCGTCGAGCTGGTCCCCGAGGGGCAGCCCTGCAGCTTCAGCAACCTCTGTGTGGCCTCGGCATGGTGCAAGGACGGCACGTGCGTGGCGAAGTCGCCCGCCGGAGGAGACTGCGACCTCTCGTCCATGGGCTGGGAGTGCGTGGACGGCACCTACTGCGATAAGACCATGCTGAAGTGCAACGCCAAGGCGGCGGAGGGCGCGTCGTGCACGGACTCCGAGCAGTGCGCGACCGGGCGGTGTGAGGAAGGCAAGTGCATCCCGCGCAATGCGTTCGTGGACGACGACATCTGCTCCGAATGAAGGCCATCCCTCCAATCGACCGTCTGGAAGAACGACCTTCCGCGCGCTGGAATCAGTGCATGTCCGAGACCGCACGAAAGCTGCTCGAAGAGGCCCTGTGCTGTGAGATTAGCGGCTGAGACGATGGAGGCGTGGAGATACTGTGCCAAACAGGTGGTCTCGGGAATCATGGAGCACATGCAGAGGAAGAACATCGGCACGCTGCGAGTGGACAACTGCAGTCCGCCTGGATGTTTGAAGGGAGGTTGGCGATGTGGAGACGATCCTGGATGTGCGCGCCTGCATTCGCAGCGATCCTCCTTGGCTGCACCTCCACGGGGCACCAGGACGTTCCCGTGTCCGCGAGCGCAGGGCCCTGCGACGGAACGGGCGGTATCCGGATGGCGATAGCCGTGAGTGGACAGGTCGGCCGGGCATTGAGCTACAGCGCTGTACAGTTGGAGCTGGGCTACCAGTACATCTACGTTGATGGCACATGCAGGTACTGGGTATCGCCGACCTGGAGTGGCGGTTCACTCGCGGTGTGGGGCGCCATTCACGAGGGCGTACTCACGAGTGAGGAAGCGTCCCAAATCGGGAACTCGATCCGATATGGAGACACCGGCGCATTCTCCACTCAATGCCCAAGCAGTACCAGCGTCCACGACTCGCCGCCCATTTACCTTTACAACGGGGAGCAAGTCGAAGTGTGCTGGCCGGACGCTGAACTGATTCAGTCTGCGCTCCTGCAGTGGAACAAGCTCTTTCCTTCGTTGTACTCTCGAGGAACGCCGGTTGATGGAGCGCTTCGGATAGAGGTCGGCATTTCTTCTGTGCTGCCGACCTGGGTCCCCACGTACTCATGGCCTATTGAATCGTCCATCGAGGACTTCGTTGTAGATCCGCAATTCGCGAATGCTGTCGGCGTGTCATTCAAGATCGAGGATGCTGCCTCCGTGGCTGCCCTCTTGTCGCTACGGTCCCAGTTCATCAAGGATTGCGAATCGCTGAACACCGCGGGAAGGGGCATTCCACTCGCGGGGGGATACTCGCTGTTCATGAGAGAGGAACTTCCGTTCACCGACGTGCATGGTTTGTTTGCGCCCGTCCAGCCACAGTGAGAAGGCGCTGTGAAATCCGGTGCCGTTACGATGCGGCGGCGTAACCGCCCGGTGTGGAGCATCCTGACCTTGCCGCCAGAAGGCCCATGGCCCCACCCGCTTGCCGAGCGCCGCTCCGCCAAGGGCGGCGGGTGGGAGAGCACCGAACACCTGACTCCACATCGAGCTCAGAGCCCGCCGCAGGCGGGCTTGCTCGTGCCATCGAACCATGGATTCACTCTGGCCATTCCCAAGAATCTTCCGGTTGCCCCCAATGCCCCGCACCTCGGTGCGGGGTACTTCAAGGGAGTCCCTCTCAAGCCCCTCCTGCAGACAGACTCCCCATGGGTGTGAGTTGCAGCCCCTGGATCGCAAGGTCTGGTGCCGAGCCCTCGCCTTCCCTCGCTGCAACCCCTGCCGCTCGCAATTCGGCGCCACGCGTCGTCAGCCCATTTCGGCGCCACCGACACTGAAGGCGTCTGCGCCTCGAGCTGCTCGGCGAGCATTCCCATGCCGTACTCGAACGACGCGCCCAGCGCCTCGATGCCTTCGCCGATGGCGTCCAGCTTCCGGCCCATCATGCCGAAGCCTTCCCGAAGCGTTCCATCGACACGATCGAACCCCTGGGCATAGGTCGCGGCCAGCGCCTCGTTGCTCGCGACCACCTGACGGGTCTGCTCGGAGATTGCGTGGCGAACCTCACGCCCCGACTTGCGGATGGTTCCCTTGACGTCCTGTACGAAAGCGTTGACGGTCAAGTAGTCTGTCCACGAGATCTGCGAGCCTGAGCGGTAATAGATCACCACGAACCTCCAGCGGGAATGATCGCCCATCGCCCGTGCTCTCGCAACCATGGCGCGCTGCCCACCACGGGGGCCCAAGACGCGTTCATCTGCGGGGCGCCCATGTCGCCTTGACTCGCAAGAGCCGTTCGGTATATCCAGAATTCGCCCCGGTACGTGCGTCTGTCGCGAAGCACCCCGTTTCTTCGAGGCCCACCATGAGCAACCGATATTTCCTTGGCTTCAGTGCTCTGGCCGCGCTCCTCCTGGCTCCGGCGGCGCACGCCGCGGATTCCGAGCTGTTCTTCGCCGTACCCGGGCAGAACGCCAGCTCCCAAATGCACGTCAGCTGGCACGCGGCGGCCTCCGGAACCCGACTCGCCTACACCCGGAAGAGCGACGTCGGCGTCGTCGATCCCAGCTATGTCAACTGCGGCGCTTCCGCCTTGGACAAGACCTTCTCCAACGGGAGCTTCTATCGGTGCGCGGCCGCGCTCGACGGCTTGGATTCGGACACGGAGTACGTTCTGCGGGTCGACGGGAGTTCGCCGACACCGGAGCGGGTGTTGAAGACCGCTGCGGGCCATGGCTCCTTCACGTTTCTGTGGATGAGCGACATCCACGCGTACCCGTCCATCCCCGGCCGCGTGAACAAGGCCGACGCCCTGGCCGCGCGTGGGGCGCAAATCGCGGGCAAGCTGGACTTCGTGCTTCTGACCGGGGATCTCACGGCCCACGGCGCCAATTACACGCACTGGCAGGAGTTGGATCGGAGCGCATTCGCCAACGCCTATTGGCTGGCACCGACTCCCGGAAACCACGACTACTACGACAGCTCCGCCAACACGATCGACGATCGCTTCTACAATGCCGTGTTCTCCAACCCGGCCAACGGCGCCTCGGAGGTGCCCAATAGCACCTGGTGGTTCCGCTACAACAACGCGCTGTTCATCTCCATGAACACGGAGGCCCGCACCGCCGAGGCGGTCGCCGCCCAGAAAGCCTGGTTGAAGCAGGTCGTCACCGACAACCCCGCTCAGTACATCATCGTCTATCTGCACCGGACCTTCTTCCTGGGGAGCGAGTCGAGCTCCAACAACGTGGCTCGAAAGAGCTCCACCTATACGACCTACGGCGCCCTGCTCGAGGAGCTCGGGGTCGATCTCGCCCTGGGCGGAGATGACCACGCCTACGTCAGAACGAAGGAGATCAGCAACGGCGCGGTCGTCACGACCGGCCACGGCACCACCTACCTCAGCGCCACCCAGATCGGGGACCGCGGAGTGCCCGTCGCTTCGGGCACTGGCGCCTACGCCGAAAAGGTCTACGGCGGCAAGGACGTGAGCAGTGCGTCGGTGATCACCATCAGCGACACCTCAATCGACGGGGTGCTGTTCGAGGCCGACGGCACGGTGCGCGACAGCTACTCGATTGCCGCGCACCGGCCGGCCCCGGTGGACTCCTTCGACAAGAACGCCTACGCCAATGCCTTCACGGCCCACGTCAACCCGCCCGATCTGACCAAGGGGTTCCTCGGCTTCAGCGACAAGGGCTACGACCGCGTGAAGACCATCGAGGTGACCGATGCGGTGGCCCCGGCGACCTCCTACGCGAAGTTCGCGCCCCAGGCGTCGATGACCCAGGCGACGCTCAGCCCCCTTGTCCCGGGCACCACCTATCAGATGAATGTTCATATCCTGTTCAAGGACGGTGATGAGCGGGATACTCCCGTGGGACTGGTCAACAAGCTCTCGCCCGGCACCTACGCGAACCTGCGTCTCGAGAACGCGCAAGGCGCGGTGTACCTCCGGTGGAAGAACGACCTTGTCCCCGACGAAATCAGCCGCATCGTCGTATCGGCCAACGGCGCCTGGCAGAAGGAGCTGACCGCCGATGCCACAGAGGTCGACGTGACTCCGGGGCTGCACCAGGGCGCCAATACCGTCGGCTTCTCGGTCATCGACCGCTACAAGGACCAGATCTTCAACGAGTCGTTGACCTACGACTACGCGCTGGGGGCTGCGGGGGATGCGGGGACTGCGGTGGGCGATGGCGGCGCGCAGCAGGAGGGGGTCTGGGGCAACGACGCTCCGGAGGGGTGCGCGTGCGGCGTGACATCCGATGCGTCCCACGGATGGTCGCGCGGCTATCCCCTGCTCCTGGCTGCTCTTCTCCTGTCCGGTCGACGGCTCCGCCGCAGGGCGCAGCGCCAGGGCGTTGATCTGCTTCTGCGCCACTGACCCTGCCCATGCGCCGCAAGGTGCCGGGCCGGTAGGGTGACGGCTGGGCCGATCAGGGCTGCGCCCCGTCCTCGTAGTGGTAGTGCTCCTGCGATGCCGAGGTGAAGGCTCCGATGAACTCGCTGGATCTCTCGCGTTCGTTCTTGGGCTCGAAGTCCCCACGTTCCACCGCACGGTCGTAGACCCCAACGTCGACGGGATATGCGGTGAGTATCCCGGTGAGCTTGTGCGTCTTGATCCACGCCTCGCCTTTCCGCCGCGTCGAGAACACGCCGCTCGTGAACCTGCCTGCGGCTCCGTGGAAGACCCAGACGACCTCGCTCGCACCCATCACGCCTCCTCGTCGAAGAACTCGCACCCCCGATGATCGAACCTGTGCGCTCCCAATCTCGGACTTCGCGGGAGGATGCACAGTGTGCTCATCGTTCGTTTCCCGTCACAGGTGGCGACACCGAAACGCTTCCAGTGGAGCAACGACTTCGCGATCGCCACGATGTCAGGATGCACGACGCGCTTTCCCGCTTCCAGAAGGAACTGCGGGCGACCTTCGCGGGCTGCCTGGAACTTGTCGGTGGCCCGGGCCGATCACGTGGTGGTGTGCCCATGTCTTCGATCGACGACACCGGCAGTGATGTCGTCGTTCGTTTACACTTGCCGCATGTCGCCGTTCGTTTACACTGAGTGCAGGCCCTCGAGACCCCGCCATGTACGTGCGCACCCCGTCCGATATCGGCTCCGCGATCCGCGAGCAGCGGCGTCGCCGGAGAGTCTCCCAACAGAAGCTCGCCGACGACGTCGGCGTCAGCAGGCAGTGGCTCGTGGAGGTCGAACAAGGCAAGCCTCGTGCGGAGCTCGGCCTGGTGCTCAAGACGCTCGCAGCCCTCGGACTTCGCGTAGCGCTCGATGACGGCAAGACGGCAGGACAGGGCGACCAGGGGCTCACGCCGCCCCCCGACATCGACGCGATTGTCGCACGCGCGCGCAAGGTGCGGCCATGACCGACCAGCTCATCGTTCTGCTCGGCGACGCCAGGATCGGGCACCTCGAGCGCGATCGCCGCGGACAGCTTCGCTTCACCTACGAGGAGTCGTTCCGCAACGAGCGCAACGCCTGCCCGCTGTCCCTGTCGATGCCGCTTGCGCGCGCGGAGCACGGGCACGAAGCCGTGGAGCCGTTCCTGTGGAACCTCCTGCCCGACAATGAGCTCATTCTCGAGCGGTGGGCGCGGCGCTTCCAGGTGTCTGCGCGAAGCGCGTTCTCGCTCATCGCGGCGGTAGGTGAGGACTGCGCCGGGGCCGTGCGATTCGTTGCGCCCGATCGGGAAGGCGAAGTGCCCGCCGAGGGCGTCGGCAACGTCGACTGGATCTCCGCGCGCGAGATCGAAACCAGGCTCCGTGCGCTCCGCGAGGACGCTTCGGCCTGGCGCCGGGCCACCGACACCGGGCAGTTCAGTCTTGCAGGGGCGCAGCCAAAGACCGCATTGCTCCGCGAAGGCAAGCGTTGGGGCGTCCCCTCCGGTCGAATGCCCACGACTCACATCCTCAAGCCTGGCGCCCTCGGACTCGACGGCCACGCCGAGAACGAACACCTGTGCCTCCTTCTGGCGCGCGACCTCGGCTTGCCCACTGCCACTTCGGAGCTCATGCACTTCGGCGACGAGGTCGCCATTGTCGTCGAGCGCTACGACCGCTTGCGGACCCAGTCGGGCGTCACCCGGGCCCACCAGGAAGACACCTGCCAGGCGCTCGGCGTCCATCCGACGCGGAAGTACGAGAACGAAGGGGGTCCCGGCGTGACGAGCATCGCCAGGATACTCAGAGAGCACTCGCGCGCGCCGGCAGAGGACATCGACACGTTCATCGACGCCCTCGCGTTCAACTGGATCGTTGCGGGGACGGACGCCCACGCGAAGAACTACTCGTTCCTCATCGGGATCGGGGGAACGATCCGGCTGGCGCCGCTCTATGACATCGCAAGCGCGCTGCCGTACGAGTCCATGCGTGAGCAGAAGATCAAGCTCGCGATGAAGATCGGCGGCAAATACCGCGTCCGCGACATAGGCGCTCATGAGTGGCAGAAGTGCGCAGGGGAGCTCGAGTTGGATCCCGATCCGGTGCTGGCCCGCGTGGCGGGAATGGCGGCTTCCATTCCCGACCAGGTATCGGCGTTGCGAGAGAGAGAGCAGGAGAAGGGGCTCGCCCACCCGGTGGTCGAACGCCTTGTCGACGCGATCATCAAGCGGGCCCGGAGCTGCGCGCGAGTGATGCCGGGAGCCCCATCAACACGATAGAGCCACCCCGCTGCGCCCATCGCCTTCTTCCAGCAGCACTTCTTGTACTAAGTCCCCACCGATCATCTCCACTTGCGAGCCGTCCACGACCGCCACCCACACGCGCGCCGGAGCGAGCAGCCCCAGCCGCATCGCCTCGTCGAGCTCGACCCTGTGCACCAGGTCGGGAAAGTAGCGTTCCAGCGCGCGTTGCTGGTCGTAGTCCGGCGTGGCGGTGAGCCCGATTCTCACCGATGCCGGATCGAACGACTCCCTCAGGATCCGCGTTCGCGCCTCCGTCATCGCGTGGTGTGCTTCGTCCAGGAACACGAGCGGAGCGCTCCGGATTGCCTTGGGCAGCGCCCGCTCACGCGTCCGGGAGTGGAGCATCGAATACGTGGTCACGTTCACGCCCTTGCGAACGACGCGGACCTCGTCCCCGTCGAAACGCCCGATGGCCAGGCCTGGAACGTGACGCCCGAGCTCCTGGCACGTCTGCCGCACGAGGGTGCGGCTGGACAATGCGGCCCCCCCCCCGCTCCCGGACGTCCCGTCAGAAGTAGTACCAGATGCTCTCGTAGTCCTCGGGATTCTCCCCCGCCTCGGCCAGGCGAGTCAGATACTCGAAGATGGGCACGTCGGAGCCGACATACGGAGCCCTCTTCAGCACACGCTTCTCCCAAGGGTGGAACTCGTAGACGCGCGATCCATCGGGCAGGATGGACACCAGATCGCGGTGTTGAATCGCTCGCAGGTGATTCTTGCCCAGCCCTGGCACGTTGTAGACCGCCTCGTCCGTGCGACGCAGTCCGGGCAGCAGACGCGATTCCTCCTTCTGCTCCTGGAGCATTCGCGCCAGGGGCACCCGATACGGACGGGTCTCCTCCTTGCCCTTGGGGGCGAACGTGTAGTACGGGTCCACGCCGCAGCGCTTGAGGAGCATGCGCAGGCGTGCCGCCTCGAAGCGTCGGGAGACGAAGAACGTGTACACGAGCTGGTTGTAGACCGCGATGCCTTGACGACGCAGCCGGTCGATTGCCGCGACGAACTCGGGAGTCACCTCGTAGGGGTGTTCGACGTGCGTGACCACGCAGAGCTCGCGACGCCCCGGCTTGCGCAACGCCCCGAGCTTTTCGGCCAGTCGCTCCGTGATGCGCATCGGCACGGTCACCGGGATGCGGGTGCCGATACGAATCAGGTCCACGCTCTCGATGCGAGCGAGGCGGCCAAGGAGGTGGTCGAGGCGCGTGTCGCTCATCGTCAGAGGGTCTCCGCCGGTGACGAGCACCTCGCGAATCGCCGGGTGTTGCTCGATCCACGCGCAGGCCGCCTCCACCTTCTCTGCGGAGGCGAGAGCGCCGGGGCTCATCGCTTCGTCGATCTCCCAGTTCCGTTGGCAATACACGCAGATCTGCGGACACGTGTTGTACGGCTTCAGAATCGCGATCGCCGGGTAGCGCCGAGTCACCAGATCGATCGGGGAAGTGTCGTGTTCGAGCATGAAGTCGAAGGACTGCCCGCGCTCGCCATGGTGGGCTGCCATCTCCCGAACGTACGTGTCCGGAGGGAGCACCTGCGCCCGCACGGCCCGGTCCCGTCCGGCTTCCGGATCCTCATCCATCAGCGACAGGTAGTAGGGTGTGACGCCGAAGGGCAACCGCGCCTCCACCGCGCTCCGCACGCTGGCAAGAGTGCGTGCATCGAGCGTCACCAGCTTCTCGAGAATGTCAGAGGTCTTGATGACGTGACGCACCTGCCAATGCCAGTCGGTCCAGTCGGACGCGTTGGCCCCGAAGTAGTCCAAGATGCGATCGCGGCGGGCTCGGCGGCGCTCGCGTGCTTCGTCGCTCAACCCGTCGGGATACCTGCTCATCCGGGCCTCGGCGCGACTCCACATCCTGTCGAGCACGCGTGAGCGCTGCAAGGCTGCCTCGCGCCCCTTGAGGCGCTCGTCGAAGTCGACGTCGGCCGGGGTCGTGTTGCGGGCTCTCCCGGCAACCCCTTCGGCGAGGTGGATGACCTCCGCGTAGAATCCGGGGCCCAGATCCGGTCGAGGCCGATCGTGTGCGATGTCCCACAGGGCGGCCATGACACTGAAGCCGCTTCGCTTGTCCGAGCTCTTGCGCAGGATTGAGCGCCAGGCGCGGGCGCAGTCCCGCACCACGATCTGGTCTTCGTGCCCCAGCGTGCAGCCCTCCAACGAGGAATCGAACTGGTACTTCGAAACGCGCCGGAAAATGGCTGCGCGGGCCGACCGGACATCGGGGCATTGCCTGATCAGCTCGGTGAGCTCGAAAGCCCTGCGAAGGAACTCGTCGCGGGTGAAGCTCGCCGGGCCGTGCCAACGTGTCATTCTCGATCCTTTCGCTCCTCTCGCTCGATTGGTGCGCGCCTGCAGCCTACACCAGTCCCCCCATCCGTGCTCGCTCCGTGTTGCCGTCGCTCGATCCCCAAGCCCTCACGATCGAGCGCATCGGACAGGTCCCCACTTCGATGCGGTTCCCGCTGACGCGCACGAACCGTAGCGGACGCAATCCTGCGCACGTGGGGCACGGCCAAGCGGTTCGTTCGTCCGAACGTCCGCGAATATCCTGGGGAAGATCCCCCGTTCCTCTCCGTAGCAGACCTGTGGCAAGAGGGACCTCATGAAATACGTCAACACGTGTACTGGCACTCTGATCACCATCCTCTCCACCGCATGCCTGGTTGTGGCCTGCGGTTCGGACTCCGACTCTCCCGGAGCCGCGGGCTCCGCGGGCTCTGACGGCGGCTGGGGCGGCTCCGCAGGCTCCGCCGGCAACCTCCCCGACGGCGGCTCGAGCACCTGGAATCCCACGCTCCCCGCCTTCACCCCGCCCGAAAAGGACGTCATCATCGGTCAGGTCGTCTCCAAGGCGGGCAAGCCCGTCGAGGGCGTCACCGTCAGCATCCCGGGCGGAAAGACCGCCACCACGAACTACGACGGCCTGTACTTCATCGCCGATGTCGCGGCGTCCGAACGGATCGTCGTCACCTTCGCCCATCCAGGGTTCGTCACCACCACCCGCAGCGCCACCATGTTCGACGACGGACGCGTGATGGCCAATGCGGTGCTGCTCGCGCGCGGCGGCTCGGTCGCTCTCGATTCCGGCGCGGCGACCTTCGGACACGGACGCGTGCAGTTCGCCTCCGGCGCCGTCGTCGACGACAAGGGCAACCCCGCCTCGAGCGTGCGCGTGCAGATGACCCCCTATGACGTCAAGGGAAACGGCGTGCGCAGCGCCCCCGGCGACTTCAGCGCCACCAACGCCTCGAACCAGACCGTGCTGCTCGAGACCTTCGGCATGGCCGACTTCAAGCTGACCGACGACGACGGCAACCCGCTCAAGATCAAGGACGGCGAGAAGGCCACGATCGAGATGCTCCTGCCAGAGGACACCAAGCTGGTCGAGGGCGACACCGTCCCCGCCTGGCACTTCGACGAGCAGACCGGTCGGTGGATCGAGCAGGGGACCGGGACTGTCGCGAAGTACTCACAGGACCCCGCCCGTCTCGCCTGGGTCGCCGACGTTCCGCACTTCTCTTCGTGGAACTGTGACAAGGAGATGGAGACCACCTGCGTGACGGGGGTGGTCAAGAAGTGCGATGGGACTCCGGCTTCCGGCGCAGACCTGATGGGCCAGGGAATCGACTACGACGGCGCCTCGAGCGCGTATGGCGACGCCCAGGGCTCCTTCTGCCTCAACGTCCGCAAGAACTCCCAGGTCCGTCTGTATGCAGCTGCGGACTACGGCGGAAATCGTCTGGTCGGCTACACCGACGTGACCACTCCGGACACCGTCTCCTCGTGCCCCGCGGGGCCCTGCGTGCAGGCGGACATCACGCTTCCCTGCACTCCCGCGGAGTCGACGCTCGACTGCGACGACACGTACTTCGCCGGGTGCAAGTCGTGCGTCACGGGACGCGTCGTCGACAAGAACGGCACGCCCGTGAAAGCCATCGTGAAGGTGGGTACGGGGTTGACCTCCTTCTCGGTGATCACCGACGCCAACGGCTCGTATTGCGCGCCTGCAGGTCTCGACTCCATGACCACGATCAGCGCCACCGGCCCCGGCAACACGACCGGGCAGGTGACATTCTCCGCGACCAAGGCGGGTGCGTGCCCGTCGTGCGACCAGGCCTCGGATCTCGTGCTCGACGTCTCCAGCTCTTCTACCGAGGAATACGACTTCTCGGAGTGCCCCACGGTCGTGGGCGGCGTCACCCTCGAGTCCGTGGTCATCGACGGTGCGAGTCCGTCGTTTGCCACGCTCGACAAGGCCTGGGTCTCGATCGCGCCCACGCAGCAGACCAACGAGCAGGGGCAGCCCGTGTGGGCGATGTACCTGCACCTCGTGAGCGCGGAGAGCAAGAACATCAGCGGACAGCCGATGATCGGCGTGTCGCTGCACCTGGACACTCCCCCCGCGGGTCCTGCGGTGTACGACGTCGAGGCGCCGGACGAAGGGGTCGTGTTCCGGGCCGACGCGTACTCCACCGCTGGAGGCGTGATCGGTCTCGGCACCACGACCTACGGCCTCGGAGATTCCGGCAGCTCGACGTTGGGCAAGGGAACGGTCAAGTTCGACCAGGGCTTCGGCAAGACGGGTGACCCGATCACCGGGCGCTTCGATCTGGAGCTGGGACCGGAGTGCGCGCCGAAGTCCTCCAGGGTAATCCTGCACGGCACCTTCAATACCAAGGCTGGCGAGCAGCTCGCGCTGTTCCCCAGCGGCGTGACCGATCCGAACTCGCCCGAGTTCAAGGCCTGGTATTGCTCGCTCTACGATCTGGCCGCGATGGCGCCGCTGATGACCACCCCGAAGGGCGCGGTGCAGGCGAGTGTCGACGGCACGCCCGTCATGGTCGACCCCGACGCGGCTTTCATGAACACGGCGTCGTACTCGTGGGAGAACGACCGGCTCACGATGGCGCTCTATGGTCAGACGCAGACGCTGAACTTCACGGTCGAGACGCCGATGGTGGGCGCCAATCCGATCGCGTATGCGACGTTCATCGAGGATGGATCGGACTGCCTGTACGAGGTGAGCCAGGGCACGCTGACGCTCGATCCGTTCACTGCGCCCGATGCGGTGGAGTGGCTCACGGGCGCCTTCAGCTTCACGGTGACCAAGTCGCAGTACTCGTCCGAGACCAACTGCCCCGACCACGCGATTACCGGCCAGCTCGGCGCTGCCGTCTGCCGCTGACTCCCCGCCTGCCTGTCCCGCCCGCATTTCCCATGGTCACCGTCTCGGCGACGGTCTCGGCTCTCTGCCGACGGCCCACGTCGTCGGTCGACCTCGACCGCGCCATCCCGTAGGCGCAGACAATCCGGCATCGACTCGCGGCACGGGCAACGGACCGTTCCTCACACCCGCGGGACGCCAGATTCTGCTCTCGCGATGGATCGGCGAAGCCTGTGCGTATCCGAAGTCGGCGAAGACGCGTCGTGCGTTCTGGGCTACGCTTGCGCCATGGTCACGTTCGTCCGGATCCCTTCCTGGTGGAATCGTCGTTCCGCCCATCCGGAGAACGTCATGAGCCCGCTCGACATCGGCTACGCGATCGCCCTGCTCGAGCGCCGCGGTGTGCAGGCCCACCTCCTCGACATCGAGGCAACGAACGCTTCTCCCGATGCCGTACGCCGGGCACTGCTCGATCGGTCGCCAGAGACCGTCGTGCTGCACGCGATCACCCCCGCCATTCCCGACGCCCTTTCTCTGGCGCGCTTCGTCAAGGAGCGTATCCCTTCGACCCGCAAGGTCGTTCTCGTGGGCCAACACGCCTCCGTGCTCCCCGCGTCGGTCCTCGGTCCCGCTTCCCCCATCGACCTGTGCATTCGAGGTGAGTTCGAGAGGAAGATCGTCGAGGTCGCCACCGCGCCCACCTTCGACGCGACCGGCACGGCCACGGCGCAGCAGGTCAGCGAGACCGTGCTGGAGCTCGACGATCTCGACGAGCTCCCCTTCCCTTCGCACGAGCTGTTTCGCAGTCCGCGATATCGAGTCTTTCATCCGACGGGGGTTCGTCGCCGCTGGAGGTGGGGATTCATCCTCTCGAGTCGGGGGTGCCCACACTCGTGCGTGTACTGCTCGCCGACCCTGCGCAACTCCTTCGGATCCCGCTATCGCACGCGCTCCTGCGGGAATGTCGTCGCCGAGCTGCGACACCTGCAGGACCTCGGATTCACGCTCGCGCACTTCAAGGACGACCTGTTCACCCTGCACAAGGAGCGGATTCACGAGCTCTGCGACGCGATCCTCTCCGCGGGCCTGCGGCTCCCGTGGACGGCGCAGACCCGTCCGGATGCGGTGGACGAGCCGCTTCTCCGGGCGATGAAGCGCGCGGGATGCCACACGCTCGGCATGGGTGTCGAGACCGGGAGCGCGCGCATGGTCCAACAACTGCGCAAGGGCAACCGGATCGACGACGTGCGCAATGCCTTCCGTTGGGCGAGGGCGGCCGGCCTGCGCACGGTGGCGTTCTTCATCCTCGGCAGCCCGGGAGAGACGGAGGCCGATGTCTCCGAGACGTGGCAGATCATGCGGGAGATCGAGCCCAGCATGATCCAGGTGGCGTTCTTCACGCCCTACCCGGGATCGGCCGCGTGGGACGCGAGCCTGTCGGCTTCCCACGATCCGACCTCCTTCTCGCACTACAACGCAGTCGTCAACCTCTCCGCGATTCCCACCGATCGGTTGCAGCGGCTGCAGCGCAGATTCTACCTCGACTTCCTGACGAGGACCGGGTTCGTGCGGGAGTACGCGCGCTCCGAGTGGTTGCCCGCGCTGATCAACGCCGACAAGTTCCTGCCGTTCCTGAAGCTCAGCGCATCGTTCCTGATGCGTCGGTGACCCGTCACCAACGCAGCCATTGCGCCGCTCGACGGGCGATGGTGGCCATTCCCGGCAGGCCGCCTCCGGCACGGTCTACCAGCGCTCCGAGGCGCGCGGGCTCTCCGTAGTATTGGAGGTAGAACCCCGCGCGGAATGCGCGGAGTGCGGTCCACGCCATGGGTCGATGCGCCTGCTGGAGGGGCTGTCCGGGCAATCGACGGTAGACGGAGACATGGGCCAGGTCGAGGGGCAGACGGCGAATTGCCGCGGCCTGGGACAGCAGGCCAAGAGGCGTGTCGTGGGGGAGACCGATCAGGAAGTAGCCGGTGGTGGAGATTCCTCGCCGCCGAGCGTGCCGCGCCACCCGCTCGAGGTGGTCGAGATCGAAGGTCCTGTCGATGGCCCGCTGATTGTCCCCGCAGAGGCTCTCGAGACCGAAGGCGAGGGACCGCACGCCGGCGCCGGCCATCGCATCCAGCAGGTCTTCGTCCAGCAGGTCCGGATTCACCCCGTTGGGGAGATCGATCGTGGTGCCCGGCGCCCGCAGCGCGATTCTCTCGAACAGGCCCTTCGCCCAGCTCGGATCGATCACCAGGGCGTCGTCCTCGAAGACGACGCCTCGCACGCCGTGCTCTGCGCGGAGCCGCCGGATCTCCTCGACCACGGCGTCGGGCTCACGCTTGCGGAAGTCCCCGCGGCACAGGGCATGGGCCGAGCAGTAGCCGCACCGCTTCACGCACCCGCGGGTGGCGATCATCGCCGTCCTGGCGATTCCGCCGTAGCTCCCCTGCCGGTAATACCGATGCATCGGAAACGTCGTCCGATCCGGGAAGTCGAGCGCACCCAGATCGTCGTGCACATACACTTCTGCGCTCCTGCCGTCTCTTCGCACCACCCCGGGCGGCGCCGCGTCGCCGCTCCACAGCTTCGCGATCGGCAGCTCGCCGTCCCCGCGAACCGCCGCGTCGGCACCGACACGCGCCAACACTTCGTGGGGTGCGAGGGTGGCGTGCGGGCCTCCCGCCACGATCAGCGCACGCGGTTGCAGGCGCCGCACCAGCGCTGCAATCGACGCCGCCCGCCGGACCTCGGTCGACATGACCCGAATGCCTGCGATCGCGAAGGGCTGCGTCTTCAGGAGTCGCTCCAGGGCCGCATCGGACTCGATTCGCAGATCGATGCCGTGCACCGTCGCGCCAGCTCGTCGCAGATGTCCAGCGAGATACGCGAGCCCCAGCGGGTAGGTCAGGTCGCGGCTCTTGCCGGGCTCGATGAGCAGCACACTTGGATTGTCTCTCGTCGAATCCATGGCCGGGCTCAATCGAAGTAGAGCGACTTGAGCAGCATCCGGGCGGCGGTTCGCGCGGAACGCGTGAGCTCGTCGCCGCTGCGCACCCGTCCGATCGCTCGCGTGAGGTAGCCGGGCCGGTAGTAGAACATGAAGTACGCCAGCTTGGTCAGCAGCTCGATCTGCGCTTCGGACAGCTCTGTCCAGGGACTGGGCATCCGCCGCTCGGGCGCCGCTCCGCTCACCCAATCGCGCCAGTAGTCCTCACCGGACACCGCCACGATCCGGTCGTGGAGCGGAGTGTTCGGTTTGGCGATCGTGCGCGAGAACTGGGCGTAGTCGAGCCCCAGGCTCATCGCGAACAGGATGGTGCGCAGGGCCGTCGTGAGCGTCTCCCCCGGGCTCCCGATCATGAAGAACCCGAGCGCGCGTATCCCTTCTCGTCGGAGCAGATCGACCGCAGTCCGGGCGCTGGAGGGCTTCACCCTTTTGCGCAGCAGCTCGAGGATCGCTGGGTCCGACGATTCGATGCCGAGGTAGACCTGGCGCACGCGGGCGCGGCGGAGTGCGGAGGCGACGTGAGCATCGATGTTGTCGACGCGGGCGCGGCAGGAGAACTCCATATCGTCGGGGGCGGCAGCCAGCCCCTCGAGGAGCTGCCCGGTTCTGGCCCCGGGGGTCAGGAAGTTGGCGTCGAAGAAGTCGACCTCCCTGATCTGGAATCGCTCGCGCGCTTCACGCACCTCGGCGATCACGTTGTCGGGCGATCGGGCGCCTCGCGGGAGCGGAGCGATCGCGCAGAAGTTGCAGTCGTAGGAGCAGCCCAGGGTGGTGAGCGCGATGGTGAAGTTTCTTCGTTGCGAGATGAAGGAGTAATACAGGTCGTTCTGCAGCAGGTGACGGGCCGGCCAGGGGAACGCATCGAAGTCCACGCGCGACTCGGCGGAGGGCGGATTCACCACGAGCTCGCCGCCGACCTTGCTCCCCACTCCGGGGATCTTCTCGATCGGCCCGCCGCCGTCGAGGGCGGCGAGCAGACGCGGGAGGGACTCGGTGGCGTGGCCCGCGACGATGTAGTCGATCTCCGGGTGCGCGAGGGTCTCGCGCGGATACAGGAGACAGTTGATCCCCCCCGCGATCACCGGACAACCGAGGATCACCTTGAGCGACCGCGCCCACCTCAGCGTGTCGCGAAACATGTACGTCGAGAAGTACAGCCCGACAGCGTCGGGCGCGAACTCCCCTATCTCGCGCAGGATCGCGGCTTCGCTCGCCCGCCCCAGACGCGTCAGGGCGTTGGCGTCGAATATCCGCACCGTGTGCCCCGCGCGCTCCGCAATCGCCGCTGCGTACGCCACGTTGATCGGCGGGAAGACACCGAAGTCCTCGTCGACGACGAAGATGTTCTCCTCGAACCTCTTGTGGCTGTAGGGGGCGAATACGAGGGCGAGCTTCATCTGCGCAACGAGAGCTCGGGAAAGGCGCTTCGGGACATCCGGGTCCCCGGAGTATAGGAGCACCCCCCGCGCCGGCGCAATCGCGGTGGAGCGTTGCCCGTGTCGCCCGCTCACCCGAGGAGCTGATCGATCCACGCGCGGGGATCGAGCTGGAATACCCGGGAGATCCTCAGCTTCCCCGCACAGGTGCACCCTTCGCACTCCGGAAGCGTCAGCCGTGAAAACGCCTTCGCGAACCCCAGCGATCGCGCGTCCTCCACCGCGCCGCCGCGACCGCTTCCGCAGAAGATCAGCCCTCCGTCGGGCAGCATCGTCGCCGTCACCAGCGCGCAGTGGCACCCGCGAAGCTCGCCCCGGCTGACCTGCAGATAGTAGAGCAGCTCGGCTCGCGACGTCCCCAGCCAACGCGCCATCGGACTGCGGGATCGCTTCAACGCCAACAGCCTTCGCAGCGCCGCAGAGAGCTCGATGGGATCGGGCGCCGACGGCTCGCCGCCCGCGGGCCGCGGATCGGCGGCGAGCGGTTGAACGTGGATGCGCACGCCGAGGCTCGCGGCGTGCTCGAGGACCTCATCGAGCCCTCGCACGTTGTCGCGCGTGATGCAGGTGACCAGCTTCACGGCAATGCCCGCTTCGCGAGCCGCCCGCACCGCCCGCGCGGCCCGCTCCGCGCTGCCGGCGCCGCGGAGACGATCCTGCAGCGCAGGGGGACCGTCGAGGCTGATCTGCAGCAGATCGAGCTGTCGCAGCGCATCGATGCGAGCAGGCACCAGGGCGCCGTTGCTGTTGAGCTTGCAGGCCATTCCGCCGCGCTTCACCGCTTCGACGAGACGACCGATGTCCTCGCGCAGCAGCGGCTCTCCCCCCGTGAACGACACCAGGCGCACGCGCGCTTCGCGCATCTGCGCGATCATGTCGAGCGCCGCTTCGGTGTCGAGCTCTGGGCAACTGCGCAGGTCCTTCCAACGGCAGTAAGCACAGTCGGAAGTGCACCGCCCGGTCACGAGCCATGCGACGGCAACCGGGACCGGCTTGTGGTCGAGCTGATAGCGCATCACGCTGCGCGCCACGGCCAGCTTGCTCTGCAGCTTCACGGCGCCTCCCGCGTCGCGTCGTCGGTCGCGATCACTCGGCGTCGGTTGATCATCCGAATCGACCAGGGGACTCCGACGATCGCGGGCACGACGTGGATCGACAGCGTCATGAGGGCGCCCACGAAGAACCCTGCCTCCGGCGACACGCCTGCGGGGCGCAACAGCTCGAGGAGAACTGCCTCGCGAGGACCGGAGCCGGCCAGGAATCCGGGGGCGTAGCCCGCGCACACCGCAGCCGCGCTCGCCGCCATCACGGCCCGGAATCCGGGATACACGTTCAACGCGGCCAGCAGCGCGTAGCAGACGACCAGCGGCCGCGCCTGGAAGACCACGCCATAACCGAGCAGAGTCAGCTTCCCCCGCGCCTCGATCCGTCGATAGGGCTCCAGCAGGCTCGCGATCCAACCGCCGAGCTTCGGGTGGAGTCCCGTGCCCCATCGCACCGCGAGCCCGTGTGCCGGTGTCGCGAAAACCGCGCCGATCCCCACCAGCAGCGCAATCACCAACACTCCGGTGAGCAGTGGCATCAGCCGGGAAATCGCCTCCGGAGCAGCATCGCCGCGCAGAACGAATCCCGCACCGATGACGAGCCAGAACAACGCTCCCAGGAAGTTGACGCCCTTGTCGAACACGACGGCGCCCGAAGCCCGGACCAGGGGCAATCCTGCGACGGTCCGAAAGCAGAGCACCTGCATCAGCTCGCCCGAAGCGAACGGCAGCAGGACCCGGGCGGGAGCGGAGGCGAGGCGTACCTGCAGAGTCTCGCGGTAGCGAATCGGCACGCCCATGGCACGCAGCACGAGGTGGAGCTTGTGGGCTCCGACGATCAGCCCGAAGGTCGCGGAAAGGACGAATACGAGCGCAACGGTTGCGACATTGGCCTCACGGGCTCCGTGTCGGAAGACCGTGAGATCGATACCGTGCCTGTGCCACACCCAGGCGATGAGCGCGCCGGTCAGCGCGACACCGGCCACGACGCCCAAACCGTTGCGCGCGACGGACTTTCCTTCCGCGCTGCTCCCTGCGCCCGGATCGGGCGCGCCTGTCTTGTGGAGCGAGTCCGCGCTCATGGTCCCGCGGCGCGCGAGCGCGGAGCGGCTCGCGTGAAGGCGGCGGTGGGGAGCGGGGTTCTCGACATCCCCTCCTGAATACCACCGCCGCACGCCGCTTCTCAATGCGCGATCGGGTGACGCGCACGCGGTGGCGCCCGTTGCGCGGACGCAGGTGCCGTGTTACGCGGATCGGCGTGGATGGGCAGTGCGCGAGGCAGCAGCGAGCGAAGACCTCCTCGGTGTCCGTGCACGATTGCTCGTCGTACGAAGCGTGCGAGGAGCCCCTCGCCTTGGCCCTGCGCACCAGCGGGCTGCTCGATCATCTCGCGCGCAAGAGGGTGCTGCTCAAGCCCAACATGATGAAGGCCTCGCCGGCGGAGCGGGCCGAGTCCACCCACCCCCGCTTCGTTGCCGCGCTCACCGCCCTGCTGGTCAACCTCGACTGCGAGGTCCTCGTCGGCGACTCGTCCGGACTGCTCGGCTTCACCCAGGAGGTCCTCGACTCCACGGGCATGACCGATGCCGTGCTCCGCGCCGGCGGCAAGGCCGTCAACCTCGATGCCGGCCCGTTCGTGCAGCTAACCGTGGGGGGCAGCGTCCGACGCGCGCTCTGGGTGCCCAGACTGCTGTTCGAGGTCGATCGCGTGGTGCAGGTCCCCAAGCTCAAGACGCACTCGCTCACGGTGATGTCGGCTGCAGTCAAGAACCTGATGGGGCTGTTGCCCGGCGCCACCAAGTGCGATCTGCACGTGCGATTGCCGGGAGCCGCGCCGCTCTGCGGCGGGATCATCGACCTGTGTTGCGCTCTCGACGACGCCGGGGTGGACCTCGGAGCGGTGGTGGTCGATGGGCTCTGGGGACTCGCGCGCAAGGGGTCTCCCCGTGGGGAGTTGCTGCGCAAGCCCGAAGTGGTGATCGCATCGCGAAGCCTGTTCGCCGCAGACGTCGTGTGCGCGGAGGTCATGGGCCTGCGTCCGGAAGAGGTGCCCACGATCCGGATTGCGTCACAGCGCGGCATCGGCCCCGCGAGCCTCGACGAGGTGGAGGTGGTGGGCAATCGCTGCGCCCTCGGCAAGACCCGATTCGAGCCGGCCTGGCGCGGTCTCAAGGACCGCGTCGAGACCGCTCACCGATTGCACTACTGGATCCGCGGCAGAACCGTGGAGGTCGTCCACGACCCTTCCCGCTGTCGCTCCGATCACGCGTGCATCGAGATCTGCCCGGTGCGCTGCATCGACCTTCGCGACGGTCGCGTCCGCATCGGCCCATCGTGCATCCGGTGCTTCGCGTGTCACGCGGCCTGCCCTCATGGCGCCATCCGCCTGCGGGTTCCGCGGCCGCTGCGTGGCACCTTCGACCGGCGCGCCGCGGGCGTGTCGACGGACAAGCTCGCATGACGCGCGATCTCGAGACATCGTGGGAGGGTGGGGCATCGCGCGAAGCAGCGCGAGCGGTGTTGATCAACCCCAAGGCCACGTACGCACACGAGATCGCCCAGAAGTGCTTTCCTCCGCTCGGCCTGCTGTATCTCGCCGCGGCGTTGGATGCTTCCGGCATTCGGGCGCAGGTCATCGATGCGAACGCGCTTCGTCTCGACGTGGCCGCGACGGTCGAGCGCGTGCGCCGGGCGTGCCCCGATCTTGTGGGTATGCCGATCCACGCCGAGACGCTGCGTGGGTGTGCGATCCTGTTCCGCGCCCTCCGCGCGGCGCTTCCGAACGTCGCTCTCGTCGCAGGAGGTCCCCAGGCTTCGGCCGTGCCGGAGTGGGTGCTCCAGCAGATTCCCGAGCTCGACTACGTGATCGCGGGGGAAGGGGAGACCAGCCTCGTGCGGCTCGTCGGGTGCGTGAAGTCCGGCGCACCCTTGACGGGCATCGACGGGCTGGCCACGCGCGCGGCCCCTGTGCCTTCGGGAGGTCTTGCGCGGCTCCCCGACCTCGACATGTTTCCGTATCCCGCGCGCTGGGCGGTTCGTGAGGCCTACGATCAGCGGCGCTACTACGCGCTCATGGTGCCACACCGTCGTATCGAATGCATCGTGACCAGCCGCGGATGCCCCTTTCGATGCGGCTTCTGCTTCAATGCCTCGCGCAAGGTCCGATTCCGATCCATCGACCGCTGCTTCGACGAGCTCGAGCGGCTCCGGAGCGATGGGGTGCGCAGCGTGGAGGTGCTCGACGACAACTTCACCGCGAACACCGATCGGGCGATGGAGTTCTTCGAGCGTCTCGCACGGGAGCGGTGGGGGTTGGCGTTGCGGATCAAGGCGCGCGCGGACTCGATCACGCCGGGGCTGGTGGATGCAGCGCGGCGCGCGGGAGTCTACCAGGTGAGCCTCGGGGCGGAGTCGGGCGCACCCGAGCTGCTCGCGGCGATGGACAAGCGCATCACGGTGTCGCAGCTCCGTGACGCTGCGCGCCTGGTGATGGATCGCGGCATCGACTGCCACACGAGCTGGATCATCGGCTATCCGGGAGAGACGCCCGAAACGCTCCTCGCGACGCTGGCGCTGGTGCGGCAGATGCGTCCCACGACCGCGGGATTCTCGATCCTGGCCCCCTATCCGGGCACGCCGGTGTACGAAGCCGCGTTGCGCGACGGGACCTTGATGGGCGAGTGGTCCGCGCGCACGGGCGCGGTCCCGTGGATTCGGTTGAGCTGGACGCGCTCGTACGAGGACCTGGTGGCCGCGCGACGCGCGATGATGCGCAAGGTGTATCTGCGGCCTCACTATGCGATCGAGTTCTCCCGACGCATCGTGGGCAGCGCGAACCTCATGCTCGCCCGGTATGCCGCGCAGGAGCTGCGTCGCACGCTCACGCCGCGCAGGCGCGGTCGTGACGCGGACGGCGACCGCACGCCTTGACAGCTTCCGCGCCCCGCGAGACAGGAAGGGTCGATGCGCCAAGAACCCGCCCCGGCCAGTCGCTCGCCAGACCCGGGCGAAAGCCTGCGGGGGCGGACCCTCACCTGCGGACCCGCCACGCATCGACGCCTCGCGCGCCTGCTCGGCTTGGATCGCGGCCCGGAGTCCTACGAGATCGCCTCCGCGCTCTGGGTCTCCGATCACCTCGAGATCGAGCTCGTCGCGATCGCCGATCCAAGCCGGATTTCCCTGGTTCTCGAGGAGACCCGGCCAGAAGGCGCGTTCGTCGCTGGACCCGAGGTTTGCCTCTGGGTTCGTGACTCGAGCGTTCCCCCGCAGCTCGCTCGCAGGCTGCAAGCCGTGACCCGCCCCTTGCTCGAGCGCCTCGCGCTGTCGGACCTCGAGCGCATGGTCGTCTTGGATCCCGATGCCGCGCCGTCGGTTCCCGCACGACCCGGGCGCGACGACCCGTCCCCGCAGCCTCCGCTCGAAGGGATATCGATCCCCACGACCGCCGTTCGGGCGCACACCGCACCCGAGCTGTACGGCGACTTCTTCGCCGCCTCGGAGATTCGTCGCGCCGGCTGCGATCTCATCGACGTGCACAGCGCGCACACGCTCGTGACCCACGGCGACGTCGAGTGCTCCTACTGCGCGGTCTGCGTCCCGAGCCCCCGCGTCGGCCTCGTGCGCCTGCCCGTCTACGAGACCGTCCGCAACCTCGGCAAGCCGCCCGCGCAACACGGAGCGTTCGACGAATCCGAAGACCCTTCGAGCGCGTTCTGCTCGGACATGACCGAGGAGGACGTGATCAAGGGGAGCCCCTCCAGGATGGGCGAGGTCCTGCGTCACGCCGATCTGCACCGATCCCGGGACAGCCTGCTGGTGGTCGGGCTGTGCCTTCCCGACGTCATCGGAGAAGATCAGGAGTCCGCTGTGCGTGAGTTCACGCAGACCACGACCACGCCGGTGTTCTCGGTGCCGGCCGCGCCGCGCTCGTGGGCCTGGCTCGCGAAGGATCTCCTGCGGACCCGCAGGCAGGCGCTACCGCAGCCGGATGCTGCGCAACAACGCGAACCGTCCGTGAACCTGATCGGATTCGCACGCAACGCGGGGAGCGACGAGCTCGTCGAGCTGTTGGCCACTGCGGGCATCTCGGTCTCGACCTTCCTGCTCCCGGAGCTTGCGATGGACGCGGTCGCCCGGATTTCGCGTGCGGCCGTGAATGTCTATCTCCCCAATGTCCACTGGGAGAAGACGTACTCCCATCTGCAGGACGATCCCGGGCGGCGGCATCGGGTGCTCGACGGACCCTTCGGGATGCAGGGAACGCGTCGATGGATCGAGGAGGTCTGCGCGGAGCTGGCGGTGGAGTGCGACGTGTCCGGGATTCTCTCGGAGCGGGTCGCGGGGCTCGCTCAGCGTTGGGAGGCGTTGCGCGCCCAGGCCGCGGAGTGCCGGCTCGGGCTCGTGGTGCCCGGCCACGAGGTCGAGACGCTCCTCGACGCCCGTCATTCGTGGGGAATTCCCCTGACGCGCGTGCTGCGGGAGATGGGGTTCGGGCTGGACCTGATCGTGGGGAGTGAGGCCGGGGCCCGGCTGTTCCGTACTCGCACGACGCTCTCGGAAGCCGACTACACGCTAAGCACGTTCAACAGCCTCCCGGATTTGCTGGAGACGTTGCAGGGCAGCCCCTGCCAGGCCGTCTTCTCGAACTACGTCTTCGATTGGCGTCTCGTCTGCGCAGGCAAGGCCCCGTTCTCCACCCTCGAGTTCGAATACGGCCTTCAGGGTGCCATTGCCACCCTCGAACGCCTCCTCGCGGTGTGCCGTCTCCCGCTCTTCCGCGCGGGACGCAGGTTCATCGCTCCGGACGTCGGACGGGAAGGTGCCAATGCCGTCTGAGCCCCTGAGCTGCAACGACGAGGATCTCTCGCTGCGCGCGACCCTGCCTCGATCCACGGGGTTGTCGTTGGCGGTCAACGCGATCCCCGATGCCTACCTCCTGATCGACGCGCCCCACTGCGCATATCGCCGTCTCGCGTACGTTCAAGGCAACCACGATCTCGAATCGACACTCGCGCTCGTGCCGGGAGTCCCGAGGGTGACCAACACGGAGCTGTCTCCGCTGAAGGTCATTCGGAATCGGGATGCGGAGCTGAAGGAGGCGCTGACCGCTCTGGCATCCCACCCTGGCGCCGGCGTGGTGCTCGTGGACGCCGTCGCGATGGCGCTCATCACGGCCTCCGACTATGGACGCATCTGCGCCTCGGTATCCGAGGAGACCGCTCGGCCGGTGCTTCCGGTGCCTCACCGCTCGCTCACGGGCGACTGCCTGCATGCGTATGCGGAGGTGATGGAGGCGCTGGCCGCCGGCCTCCCCATCGAGAAGCGCTCCGGCGCCGGCCACAAAATCGCGATCGTCGGCCTGCTCTGGGATCGGAACGAGGGAGATCTTCGCGGCAATCTCTCGGAGCTGCAGCGCATCGCCGCCGCGCTCGGCCTGGAGCTCGTCGCGACCTGGTTCTCCGGACACCCCACGACCGACCTGCTCCGGGTCCAGGAGGCGGACCTCGTGGTGTCGCTTCCCCATGGGCGTCGCGCCGCACGCGAGCTCTCACGCCGTCTCGGTATCCCATCCATCGCCGCAGAGCTTCCGTTCGGTGTGTCGAGCACGATCCGTTTCGTGCTGTCGATCGGGGCGGCCACGGGACGCTTCGAGGCTGCGCTCGCGTTCGTGGAGCGGGAGCTTGCGGAGGTGCTGCCCCGGCTCAAGTGGGTGGTCCCCTTCGCGCTGCTGCACCGTCGCCTCGGGTACGTGGGAGACCCCCACCTGTTCCGCGGAATGCAGGAGATTGCTGCGCTGCTCGGGTGCACTCTCCCCTTCGCCGCGTTCACCAACGTGCCGGCACACGAGCGAGCATCCCGCGAGGTGACCGCAGGACTCCCCGACGGAATCCCCATTCCCGAGGATGTCTGCGCGTTGGCGATGCTGGAGCCGGCAAAGGCCCCGGACACGCGGCTCGTGTACCCCCACGCGCGCGAGCTCAACGACACGCTGCAAGGCCTTGCTCGCGCACGCGCCCTGGATCTGCTCGTGACCAACAGCTTCGGGTTCCTCACCGACGGCATCGCGACCGTGGAGCTCGGATTCCCCTCGTACCACACGCACGCGCTCACCGATCGTCCCTTCCTCGGCATGCGCGGCTTCTTGGGGCTTGCGGAGAGAATGGTCAACGCGTTGCGGGCCTTCGAGGTCCGCAGTGCGCAAGAGCGAAGCAGGCCTCGAGGTCCCGCATGAGCCCCCTCGATCCCTGGCTCCTGCAGTCCTCCGTCTGGCGATGTGTCGAGCACCTGGCCGCCGGCGAGCCCGTGCCGCACCCCATCGCCGTCGAGCTGCACCTCGGCACCACGTGCAATCTCGCGTGCCCCGAGTGCGTCAGCCGCCCCACCCTCGACACCGCGACCTTCGAGCCCGATCGCGCCCTCGGCGTCGCCCGGGAGCTGGCATCCACCGGTGTCCGGTGCGTGGTCCTCTCCGGCGGAGGCGAGCCGCTGCTGCACCCGTCCGCCGCGGGTGTCATGGAATCGCTGCACGATGCAGGCGTTTCCCTGGGTCTCGTGACCAATGGCACGCTGCTGCACCTCCACCTGCAGACCGTCGCCTCCTGCGCCGCACGCATCCGCGTGTCGGTGGATGCCGCGACGGCGGCCACCTACGACCGATTCCGGCCACAACGGGGAGGCGGGAGCTCGTTCCAGCGGGTGCTCCGCAATCTCGAGCGGATAGCGCCTCTCGCGCACGATCGATTGACGTACTCCTTCGTGCTGCTCACGCGACAGGCTGGTGTCGGGGCTCCGGTGGACTCCAATGCAGCGGATCTCGCCGAGGCTGCGGGGCTGGCGAAATCCCTGGGGTGCGCAGCCTTCGAGGTGGGTATCGGGCTCGACGCGCGCCTCCAACCCGCCCCATCGCACGCCCACGTTTCCTCCTTGCTGTCCGATCAGCTTCACGCGGCCCTGCAGTGCGCCGACAACGACTTCCGCGTGTTCGTCGATCCCATGGTCGCCGATCTTGCTGCAGGTCGCGGCCTGAGGGAGTTCCCTGCGAGAGGCTACGCGCGATGTCCCGCGGCACAGATTCGCGCGCTGGTCGGCCCGCGCGGCGTGTCACTCTGCCCGCGACACCAGTGCCTTCCCCGCGCGATCTACGGCGATCCGTGCGTGACGCCGCTGCGCGAGATCTGGGGCGGCACCGCCTTCCAGGCCGCGATCGCGAGGGTGGATCCGCGCAGCGACTGCACGGGCGCGTGCATGTCCATGCAGCTCAACGACCAGCTCCTCTGCGCCGTCGATTGGCTGCGCACGCACGGTGCCGCGCCGCCGTTGACCGACGATCACGATCTGTTCATGTAGCGGCCCGGCGGCCGCGTTGCTGCGCCGTCCTCGATGGCCGCGGATCGTGCGCGCCCGCCCCGTGGGCTCAGCGGCGCATGAAGTCGAAGAACGCTTCCTGCTCGAGCGGGGTCGGGCTCGCCAACGCCTCCGGATCCAGCGCGAGGACGTCATCCGCGAGTGCTCGGAACGTTCGGGCAACATCCGATTCCGGGGCCATTTCCACCGCGGTCTTCAGCTCCAGCTCGGCGTCGGAGATCAGCGCAGAGCGCTCGAGCGTCGCCACGACTCGCGTTCCCAAGGCTCGCGCGAAGTCGTCGACCCGTGCGCGACGCGTTGCGTCCGCGGAGCGGAGGTTGGCCACCAGGCCGGCGAGCACCACGCCGTTGGAGGCGTTGGCGATCACGGCGCGCGCGATGTTGTTGGCCGCAAACAAGGCCATCGACTCTTCGGAGACCACGATCAGGACCTTGCGGGCGAACCCCTTGCGCAGCGGCGCGGCGAATCCTCCGCAGACCACGTCGCCGAGCACGTCGAACACCGCGGCGTCATAGCGTCCGGAATCGAGCAACTGCAGCTCGCCGATGAGCTCCACGGCGCGCGCGACACCGCGCCCTCCGCATCCGGCCCCGGGCTCCGGCCCCCCGGCTTCGATGCAGTCGATGCCGTTGCGCCCCGGGGTGATGAGCTCGGAGACGTCGAGCTCGTCGGGATCGCGGGAGATCTGCGCGAGGACGGTACGCACGACGTGGCGGCCCGTGAGCCTGCAGGAGGAATCGGCCTTGGGGTCGCACCCCACGTGCAATACCCTCATGCCGCGTCGGGCCAGCTCGGCGCTGAGATGCGTGGCGACCACGCTCTTGCCGATTCCCCCTTTGCCGTAGATGGCGATCTTGTGCATGGCTCCGGGGACCTTCGACGCGATTGCCGGCTCAGGCGCAGACGCTACCATCGCGAGATCCGGCGTGTCAAGGCGACCGCCGCCCGCATTCCCCGTTTGCGCTTGCGTGGGCTGAGCGCGTCGGGAATACTCCAACCCTCCACATGCGCGCCCAACGAATAGCCATCTACGGAAAGGGGGGTATTGGCAAGTCCACCGTGGCTACCAGCCTTTCCGTGCTGTTCGCCATGGCCGGTGACAAAGTCCTTCATGTGGGCTGCGATCCGAAACGCGACTCCTCCCTCCGGCTGATCGACGGTGCCCCGCGCCCCTCGGTCCTGGAGGCTCTCGAAGCCTGCGGAGACCAGATCTCCCCTGACCAGATCGTCTCCGTAGGTCGTCACGGAGTCGAGCTCGTCGAGGCCGGCGGCCCCGAACCCGGAGTCGGCTGCGCCGGCCGCGGCGTCAGCCTCATGCTCGAACGCCTCGATCAGCTCGGACTCGTCGAGCAGCGCGCCTACGACAGGGTCGTCTACGATGTCCTGGGCGATGTCGTGTGCGGGGGATTCGCGGCGCCTCTTCGCAGGGGAATCGGCCAGCGTGTCTACATCGTGACGTCGGAAGAGCCCATGAGCCTCTACGCCGCCAACAATATCGCAAAGGCCGTGGTCAAGGCCTCCCGAAACGGCGTCTCCCTCGGCGGCCTCATCGTCAACTTGCGCGAACAGGGCGACTTCCGCGCCCCCCTCGAGGCCTTCGCCTCATCCCTCGGCACCCGGATCATCGGCACCATCCATCGCGATCCCCTCGTCCGAAAGGCCGAATACCGGTTCGAAACCGTCGTCGAATACGCCCCCAAGGCTCCCAGCTCCGTGGAGCTCCGCCGTCTCGCCGACGCCATCCGCAATACTCCCCCGCACGCGACATTCCCTCTCCCCACGCCGCTCGACCAGGACGCGTTCGTGCGGTTCGTGCGCGCCCACCTCGGCGATCGCGACGCGGCCGAGCCCCTCGCCGGGGAGAACGCCGGTGAGCGATAGGGCCGAATCGGTTGCGAGCATCGGGCCGCTCGACGTCGTCGTGGCGGGCCCCGCCGCGATCCACGCCTTCCACCACATTCTCGGCATCCCTCCAGCGTTGCGCGACACCGGCGCCTGCCGGATCACCAGCGTCGTGTGGAAGCGCGGCGCGCTCCAAATCGACCTCGAGGGGCGCGACTTCCGCAGAGCCGTGCTGCGCCTCGAGCAGCACTCCGACGCCCCCGGGACCGGTCCGCCCCTGATCGTCTCCACCGACGTCCCCCCGGAATCCTTGCACCCCGCGGTCAACCGGATCCTCGGAAGCGTCCGCGCCCGTCTCGCCCGCACCCCTATGGCCGGACTCCTCGACCTGATTCGCCGCGATCCAGCGAGCACGCTCCAGACCCCGCCCTCGGAGTCCGACGGCGCTCCAGCGGTGCGAGAAGGGGTCAATCGGGTCCCCAAACCCTACGCCCATGAGTGGACCGGCAAGCCCGACGAGCTTGGTCCGTGGGGACTCTTCTTCGATGATCTCGTGTTCGTCTACACCGCCTTCACCCGCGTCAATTTCGTTCTCCCCACCACCCTCGTCATGCACGGCACCCACGAGTGCCTCTGTGTCACCCCCAAGCTCCGAACCCGCTCCGCGTGGATCTTCAACCATCCGCGACGCGCCACCTCCCCCACCGCCGAGAAGGTGCGCCGTCGCCTGGGCCTCGGACCGCAACACCTCGACAAGCCCTTTCGACGTCTGTCGACCGACATGACCGAGCTCGACACGGTTCTGGGCGCAGAGGACAAGCTCGCACGCGCCCTGCGAAGCGCCCTCGCCGGCAACGGCGAGCGGCTCGTGGGGTTGCACACCACCTGTCTGCCCAAGGTCATGGGCGAAGACGTCGAACGGCCGCTGGAGCTCGTACGCAACGCGCCCCAGGTCCATTGCCTCTCGAGTTGCATGGGATTCACCCACGACACGAGCCTGTATGCCGAAGAGCTCGAGTTCGGCGACGAGGAATCCGGGGTGATTGCCGCGATGCTCCTACCTCCCGGGTCTCGCGGTGAGGCCGATCGCGACACCCCCCAGCGCAAACGATTCGACCTGGTGGGCTTTCCCGACGGCGCCGACACGCTCGAGCTGGCGTCCTTGCTCGAACAGAGCGGGGCCGATCTCGACATGCTGCTGCTGCCCGACATCGACCTCCCTGTCTTCCGACGCACACCCCGTCCTCCAGTCCAGGTGCGATTCCCCAATCGCTATTACGACCGGATGTACGAGCAGGTATTCGACCGTCTCGCGGATCGCGTGGCGTGTCCCCCGGCGCCCTTCGGCCTCGCCGCCTCCGATGCCTGGGTGCGCACCGCCGCCTCTGCCCTCGACCTCGACGCTGCCGCCGTGGAGGAAACCCTGCAACGTGCGCGAGAGGCGATTCGCCCACGATGGGAGCCCCTCGCCGCGATGGCCCGCAACCTGCGGCTCGGCTTCGTCGTCGATCCCCGCGTCCTCCCGCGTCTCGTGGACCCCTCTCGCTCTTTCGGACTCTCGATGCCCGACATGCTCTCCGAGATGGGCTTCGGCATCGACCTGCTTTGCTATGCTCCCGAAGGCGATGCGTCCTATGCCGAGAGCGCGCTGCGATCCGACCGCATCGCGCTGCGCCCCTTCCGCAACCCGGGCGAGCTGCGATCGCTCCTGCGCGACGTTCGCCTCGGCGCGGTGTACAGCGATCGGTGCTTCGAGCGACGCCTCACCTCCGCCGGAAAGGCCCAGTTCGGATTCGGTGACTTCGAGCTCGGATTCCAGGGCGCCTTGCGTTCCCTCGAGCGCCTGGTCCGAGCGTGCACGCTGCCCTTCTACGCCCGCTATGCCCGATTCCTCGGGCGAGGTGCTTCATGAGCGAAGACCTCTCGCCGCGCCTGGTCCTGTCCCACGCCCTGGGCGCCTATCTCGCGGTCAATGCCCTGCCCGATTCCCTGATCGTGATGGACGGCAAGGACTGCGTCGTCCAGAAAGCCTCCCAGCTCCAGGGCAATCACGACTGGCAGTCCACCCTGGTTTCCAGCGATGGCGCGCACCGCGTCCTCACCACCCACGCCATGCCGGAGGAGGTCTGGAAAGGACGCGAGGACGACGTCGAGCGTGTGCTCGACTACGCGATCGCGAGACCCGACGTGCGGGTGATCTTCCTCGGCGCCTCGCGCATGGCCTCCATCACCGAGCCCGCCTACGACATGATCGTGGAGCGTTGCGCGGAGCGGTCTGGCACCCGCAAGCCCCTCATCGTGCTGCCCACGCGCTCGCTGCTCAACGACTGGCTGCAGGGCTACGCCGATGCGCTCGCCGGCCTCGCTCGCGCCCTCCCGCTGGAGCAGCGCGATCCCACGGCCGGGCGGCGCGTGGGGATCGTCGGCTACCTGATGGACCGCAACGAGGAGGATCACTTCTCGAACCTGCGGGAGCTCGCACGCTTGCTCGAAGGGATCGGCGCGGAGCTCCTGTGCACCTGGCTCGACGGTGGCGATTCCGCTCACCTCTCGTCCATCGGCAGGGCCGATCTGATCGTCTCCCTGCCCCATGCCCGCGAGGCCGCGAAGGTGATCGCCCAGCGCACGGGCGCGAAGCTGCTGGAGACCGGGCTGCCCATGGGCCTCGAGGCGACTTCGTTCTGGCTGCACTCCATCGCCGCTGCCCTCGGAACCTCGGAGCGCGCCGAAACCTTCGTCGATCGGGAGCTGGCAAACGCCGTCCCCAAGCTCGAATGGGTCGTCCAAATGCTGAGCACCGGCGCTGGCATGGCGTTCGTCGGCGACCCGCACCTGCTGCGGGGATTCCTGCGGCTCGCCCGGGAGCTCGGAATCCGGGTCCCCTTCCGCGGGATTCTCGCCGAGGCGCGGGAAGACCAGCGTGACCTGGTTCGCGACGGCCTCGACGAGCCGACGGTGTTCGTGGATCCTCGAGTGGGGCAGATGCGCGCTGCGTTCAAGCGCGCAGTGGCGGAACGAGATATCGACCTCTTGATCGCGAGCAGCTACGCCCTCGACGATCTCCTTCCCGACGTCGCAGCGTTCGAGCTCGGGTTCCCGTCGTTCCACTCGCACGCGCTCACCGATCAGCCCTTTCTCGGCTACCAGGGCTGCCTGTCCCTGGTGGCGCGCCTGGCGGAGCGCCGCTCGATGCATCAGCTTCTTCGCGCGCCTCGCGCGAGCGACGGCTGACGGGACGATCGCGCCATGACGTCTATTCTTGGGATATCCGCCTTCTACCACGACTCGGCCGCGGCGCTGGTCGTGGACGGGCGCATTGTGGCGGCAGCGCAGGAGGAGCGCTTCTCGCGCAGGAAGCACGACTCCGGATTCCCGAAGAAAGCAATCGAGTTCTGCCTCTCCCAGGCGGGGCTGACCGCGTCGGACCTGGACTGCGTCGGATTCTACGAGAAACCCCTCAGGAGGTTCGAGCGCCTCCTCGACACCTGGCTCTCCGAGGCCCCCCGCGGCTTCACCCAGTTCCTCCAAGCCGCTCCGATCTGGCTGCGGGAGCGCATGTATCCCGCGCGCCAGCTTCGATCGGGCCTCGGTCCCGGCTACCGGAAACGCTTCGCCTACGTCGAGCACCACGAGTCCCACGCGGCCAGCGCGTTCTTCCCCTCGCCGTTCGACGAGGCCGCGATTCTCACCCTCGACGGCGTGGGAGAGAGCGCGACTGGAACTCTCGGCTCCGGGCGCGGTCATCGCATCGAGCTGACCCACGAGCAGCGCTTTCCCCACTCCCTTGGGCTGCTGTATTCGGCGTTCACCTACTACACGGGCTTCCGCGTGAACTCCGGGGAATACAAGCTCATGGGGCTCGCCCCCTACGGGGTTCCCCGCTACGCAGACCGGATCCTGGAGCGCCTGGTCGACGTGAAACCCGACGGGTCGCTGCGGCTCGATCTTTCCTACTTCAACTATTGCCGCGGATTGACCATGACCTCTGCGCGGTTCCACAGCCTCTTCGACGGGCCCCCGAGGAAGCCGGAGTCGCCGATCACCCAGCGGGAAAAGGATCTCGCCGCGTCGATTCAGGCGGTGACCGAGCAGATCGTCCTCCGGAGCGCACGGCACCTGCGTGAGTTGACAGGGCTCGACCGGCTCTGTCTCGCAGGGGGAGTCGCGCTCAATTGCGTGGCCAACGGCAAGCTGCTTCGGGAGGGAACGTTCCGCGACATCTGGGTTCAGCCCGCGGCGGGCGACGCCGGCGGAGCCCTGGGAACCGCGCTGTTCCTCTGGCACCAGCTGATGGGCCGGGAGCGACGGCCCGATCCTTTGGATTCCATGAGCGGCGCGCTGCTCGGTCCGGGCTACGAGGACGCCGCGATCCGACGCGCTCTCGAGGCGATCGGACTGCGGTATCGGACATTCGAGGACGACACGTCGCTCTGCGCGTTCGCCGCGGAGCTCATCGCGAGCCAGAAGGTGATTGGGTGGTTCCAGGGACGCATGGAGTTCGGTCCGCGTGCCCTCGGTGGCCGTTCGATCATCGGTTGTCCGAGCGTGCCGGGCGTGGCTGACCGCATCAATGCGCAGATCAAGTTCCGCGAGCGCTGGAGACCCTTCTG
>JAKLDZ010000100.1 GCA_022703255.1 Myxococcota bacterium
TGTGCTTCCGCTGCAACCGCAGGATGCACCACACCGACACGGCGAAGCTTCGTCGCATTCACGAGGGACCGATCGATCCGGACAAGTGCTTCCTGTCGCAGGGCATCCCTTGCCTCGGCAGCGCCACGATGGACCGGTGTCTCGCGCCCTGCCCCACGCGTGGAGCGCCCTGCACCGGCTGCTCCGGCCCCTCCGAGAACGTCATCCTCGAGCCCTACCGCGATCTGCGTACCGAGATCGCCACGCGCATGTCGATGATGACGAAGATCCCCAAGGCCGACATCCTGCGTGAGCTCGAGGCTCGGTCCAAGACCTGGTACGCCTACGCCATGGCCTCGCCGGTGTTCCGCCAGAAACCTACTTTCCTGCTCCGCAAGTGGATTTCGGAAGGAGCCGCGTCATGAGCCGAACCATCGAGATCAATCCGGTGACGCGCATCGAAGGTCACGCCAAGGTCCACATCGACGTCGCCGACGACGGCAAGGTGTCCAGCGCCACGATGCACGTGCTCGAGTACCGGGGCTTCGAGCGCATCGTGCAGGGCATGCAGGTCGAGCTCATGCCCACGCTCACCTCCCGCACCTGAGGAACCTGCCCGCACGCCCACCACCTCGTCGCGGCTAAGGTCCTCGACAAGGTCTTCGGCGTCACCCCCCCCCGTGCGGCCGTCCTGCTGCGCGAGCTGCTCAACTGCGGCTCGTTCATCCACTCCCACGCGGTCCACTTCTTCGCCCTCGCCGGCCCCGATCTGCTGCTCGGCATCGATGCTCCGGCAGCCAAACGCAACATCATGGGCCTGCTCGAGGCCGCTCCGGATCTCGCCGCCAAGGCCCTGCGCCTGCGCTCTCTCGGACAGAAGATCGCCGAGGTCGTCGGCGGCCGTGGAACCCACCCGGTCACCTGTGTCGCCGGCGGCCTGTCCTCCCCCATCACCGCCGAGCAGCGCGAAACCCTCCGCAAGTTCACCGCCGAGGCCCTGGAGCTCGCCAAGGTCGCCGTCGGCGAAGGCAAGGCCGCGCTCACCAGCAAGCGCGACCTGCTCTCCATCCTCCCGCTGTCGGTCCACGACATGGGGACCGTGCGTGACGGCGCGCTCGACCTGTACGACGGAGTCCTGCGCGTGCAGCGGCCCGACGGGTCCAAGGCCCTGGAGTTCGACGGTGCGGACTACGCTCGCCACGTGTTCGAGGAGGCGTTGCCCTTCTCCTATTCCAAGCAGGTCAAGTTCCGCGATCCCGCGAGCGGCCCGGTTCCCTACAGGGTCGGCCCGCTGGCCCGCCTCAACTGCGCCGAGCGTATCGACACTCCCCTGGCGCAGGCCGAGCTCGAGGCCTTCAAGACGGCCTGGGGCAGCCCCTGCCAGCTCACCGTCATGAACCACTTCGCTCGACTCATCGAGCTTCTCCACGTCGCGGAGAAGGCCGCGGCGATCGTCGCCGACGACGAGATCCTCTCGACCGACGTCTGCACACGCCCGAGCGCGAGGCCCAAGTCCGCCGCAGGTCACATCGAGGCGCCCCGCGGCGTGCTTGTCCACGACTACGACGTCGATTCCAACGGAATCGTTCGCAAGGCGAACTTCCTTGTCGCCACGCAGCACAACATGTCCTCGATCAACGCCAGCGTGAAGGATGCGGCCTCGCACTTCTGGGGCAGGCCCGACGAGGAGCTGCTCAACGGAATCGAGTTCGCCATCCGGTGCTACGACCCGTGCCTTTCGTGCTCCACACACGCGATCGGCAGAATGCCGCTCGAGGTCACCATCTCCAACCAGGGGCGCCTCGTGCGCCTGGCCAGCAGGACGTGAGGGAGGTTCCGATGGCCACTGTCGCAATCGAAGAGAAGGGCTGCAGGGACTGCTCCCTGTGCGTCGAGATCTGCCCCACCAAGGTGTTCGAGCAGGACAAGACGCGCTCCGTCGCCGCCGTCGCCCGCTCGCAGGACTGCATCGGCTGCACCTCCTGCCAGTTCATCTGCCCGTCCCGATGCATCACCGTCGGCGACGTCGCTGAGCAACGCCCGTTCTTCCGCATCGAGGAGAACGCCAACCTGGTTCGCAAGCTGCTGCAGCAGGCGCCGGCCTCGGCGGCCCTCACCCCCGACGAGCTGCGAAGCGCGCTCATCGACGTCTCCTTCAGGCTCCAGGCCCTGTCCGACTCCGTCACCGAGACGATGGGACGCGGTCAGAAGGTCGTGGGGCGCAAGGCCGGGGCCCTTGCGGCCGAACACCTGCCCGAGATGTACGAGGGCGCGTCGATCGACGAGGTGCTCGCCCGGATGCGCAAGCGCTTCGCCGGAAGCTTCGAGTTCGAGCCGACCATCGCAGAGGGCGGCAATACCATCACCTTGTCCTTCCCCGACTGCGCCATTCACCGCGTGGTCGCCAACAGCGGGGGCAAGGTCGGAGACCACGTCCTGTGCCAGCTGTTCCACGAGTACTGGGCCGGCCTCGTCGGCGCCTTCCTCCACAAGAGCTACGGCGTGGAAATGGCTGAGGTCGGCGCTCGCTGCACCATGAAGTTGTCATGCCGTAACTAGGTTGACCGAAGAGAGAAAGGGTTCCCCATCATGGCTTCTCGCACCGAAAAAATGCAGGATGTTCTGCGCGGTCTCCGCAGTGCCTCGCCCGACATCATCGGGGCCGCCGTTGTGAGCATCGACGGCTTCGTCATCGCTTCGGTCCTGCCGAGCGAGATCGACGAGGAGCTCGTCTCCGGCATGGCCGCCGCCATGCTCGGCGTCGGCGAGCGCATCTCCACCGAGCTCATGGCCTCCACCATGGAGCAGACCTACGTCCGCAGCGAGAAGGGCTACGTGATCCTCAACGCCGTCGGCGCCGACTCCGTGCTCGTCGTCCTCACCGCCAAGGAGGCCAAGCTCGGACTGGTGTTCATCGAGGTCAAGCGCCGCTGCTCCGAGCTGTCGAAGATCGTCTGACAAGGCGTCCGCGGACGCGTTCGATCGGCCCCTGCTCCTGCGGGTCGCCTGATCTCCACACGTCCCCGTTCGCTCCTCGTCGCGCCGGGCTGGCCCGGCCGCTTGGGTGGGAGTTTCGCCATGCGTCCCGTCTCGCCTGGTATCTACCGTTGGGCTGCTGCAGGCCTCTTCACGCTCGGCGCGGCCGACCTGCTCGCCATCAACCTCGCCGTCGCGCCCAAGTGGCTCGCCGAACGAAACGGCTCTGCCACACTCCCTGCCATTGCCTCCGCACCTCCCTTGACTCCGCCTCCCGCGATCCCGCGAGCCGCGCCTGCTCCTTCGCCCTTGGCCCTCGCGAAAGCCTCAGCCGTCGTGGCGCTTGCGACGTCGCCGTCTCCCTCCCCTCCTCCGGTCGCCGCCTCCGCTCTCGCACCGGCCTCGGCGACGGCGACTCCTTCCGCATTCGTCGCGGTCGCGACTCCCCCCATCGAGGCGGCGCCGCCCGCGCGCAGTGTGGAACTGCCAGCCCCCTCTGCCGCTCCGGGCGCGTTCGCGCGCCACGGAGCGATCACGTTTCCAACAGGCTCGGCCGCGCTCACCGACGAGGGGCGGTCGCAGTTGCAGCAGATCGCGCAGCAGCTGCGCGCACGGCACAAGCTCCATGTTCGCCTGGAGGGACACGCCGACGGGAACGGCAAGGCGGAGCTGAACCAGTGGTTGAGCGTGGAGCGCGCGAAGGCGGCTCGTGCCTACCTCGCTCTGCTCGGCGTGGACATCTCCCGCGTGGAGGCCGCCGGCTTCGGCGCGGAGCGTCCCGCGGATCCTTCGTGCAACGAAACATCCTGCCCGGCTAACCGCCGCGTGGAAATCCTGCTCCAGGAGAGGCCTTGAGATGAGTGCGCAAGCCACGCTCTGGACGCTCACAACTCTCGGATCGCTGATCTTCTTCTTGCTTGGCTACGTGGCGCACGCGCTCCGCAAGACGACGGCCGCGGAGCCAGCCGCTTCTGCGTCGCAACAGCCCGAGCCGCGCCAGCCCGGCGCCGAGCTCACCGCGCGCTTGCGCGAAGCCACCGACCAGGGTCCTGGCGCCAGAGCCGGAGTCCGGGAGCTGGAGCAGAGCCTCGCCTCGCTCACCTCGGAGCGCGAACGTCTCGAGACCGAGCGCGACGATGCGATGGCCGAGGCGAAGAGGACGGCCGACCTCCTGGAGCACGAGCGGTCCGTCGTGGGGCAGGGGCAGGCACGGGAGCGCGCCCTGCGGGCCGAGCTGGACGGACTCCGACGGGATGGGCCCACCGCAGCCGCTGCGAGCGCCGAGCCCGACCAGCTTCAGGCTGCCAGAGGGGAATGCGACAGCCTGCGCCGCGCGCTCGAGCAGGCTCTCGCCTCCCTGCGTGACTCCAAGGCCACGGTCGCTGCGAAGACCGCCGAGGCTTCCGCGGCCCAGTCCAGGGTCGCGACCGAGCAGGCCCGCACGGCCCGGGCGCTCGAAGAGGCCCATGCGCTGCGTGCGGATGTCGAGACGTACCGTTCGCGTGCCTCCTCCGCGCACGAAGAGGTGCAAGCGCTGGTCGCCAGACTCACGGCCGAGCAGACGAACGTCGAGCATGCAAACGAAGAGGTGAAGGCGCTCCGCGGACGGCTGGCGGCCGAAGCGGCGCGAGCCGCGCGCGCCCTCGAGGACGTGCAGGCACTGCGCACGTCCCTGCTTGCCGAGCAGAGTCGCGCGGCCAAGTCCCAGGACGAAGCGCAGCGACTCGTCAGGGACATCGGCGCTGCGCGCAACACCGCCGAGCAGGCCGCACGAGACGCCGATCATCGGACAAAAGAGGCGATGAGCGCAGCCGCACGCGAGGTGCAGGAGATGCGCAAGGTCCTGCAGGCGGCCGAAGCCGAGCGGGGCATCCTCACGCAACGCGCCGCGCGCGTAACCGAACTGGAGGCCGAGCTCGCTCGCGTCCGCGACCAGCTCGCCGCCGCCAGGGGTGAGCAGTCCGCCTCCGCCGACGCAGAGGCGGAGACCGCCGCCCTCCGTGCGCAGCTGCAGGACGCGCTGCTGAAGGTTGTGCAATCGGAGCGCAGAATCAGCGAGCTCGAGAGCACGCGCGACGAGCACAACGCAGTGCGCGATCGGCTCGAAGACGCCGAATCGAACCTCCGCGAGCTGTCGTTGTTGCAGGAAGAGACGCGTTCCCTGCGGCAGAAGCTCCAGACCTCCGAGGCGCGCATCGCTGCCGCGGATCAGCTCCGCGTGGACAACGAGCACCTGCGCGATCAGCTTCGCGAGCTTCAAACGCTGGCGACAGCGGCGTCGGAGCTCGATCGGGTGACCGCCGAGTTCAAGCAGTGCAAGCTCGAAGCCGAGCTGATGCGGCGCCGCCTCCAGGAGCTTCAGGCCGACGCGGATTCCCGCTCAAGCCTGCTGGAGAGCTTCGAGGACGTGCGGGAGCGCGCAGCCGAAGCCGATGCGCTGCGGGAACGCGTACGACTCCTCGAGGCGAGGATCTTCGCTCTGGGCGACGACCCGGTCTCCGTCCGTCAACCCGAGCTGCCACCGCCCTCGTCGACGGGGAGATCCATCGGCCGGGGTCCCGCGACGCTCGCCGCCGCAAGCGGGGTACGCAGCGCGGTGCTCGCAGACGGGGCAGGCTTGCTGATCGCCGGAGCCGGTGAGGAGTCGCTGCAGGAGGGACTCGCCGCCTTCTCCGGACTGGTGCTCGAGCTCACAGAGCGGGCGAGCCTCATGGTCCCCATCGCTCGTGTCACCTCCGTGCGGCTCGTCGATGACAACGAGATCGTGCTCGCCTGCGGACTGATGTCGGTTGGCGATCAGCCGTTCGCTCTCGCAGCGGTCGGCTCCAACCCCTTGTCCGACGAGGCGCTCGAGCACGCCGTGCTGGCTGCCGCCGACTCGCTCAACGTGCAGATGATCGCGCCATGAGCGCTGCGATCGTGTGTCTTGGCAACGAGCTGGTGGGCGACGACGGCACGGGGCCGCGCGTCGCACGCGCGCTGTCTGCCCTTCCACTTCCCGATGGATTCGAGCTGATCGTTCGCCCCAACCTCGGTCTCGACGTCGTGGAGTTGCTGGAGCGCTGGGAGCGCCTGGTCATTGTGGATGCGATGACGAGCGGACGGCCGGCCGGCACGTGCTTGAGCATCGACCTCGACGACGCCGCCGAGATGGCGAGCTGTCCGAGCTGCGCGCACACCATCGGCATCCCGGAGCTTCTTCAGATCGTGTTGCGCCTGTTTCCGGATAGACCCCGGCATTCGGTGCGTGTCGTAGCCGTGGAAGGGCTCGACCTCGACACCTTCGGCGTCGGCCTGAGCGAGCCCGTCGCCAGAGCACTCCCCGACGCCGTCGAGCGGGTCGTCGATGCGGCCGGGCTGCCTGCAAGGCTGGTGCAGCAGGCGCGTGCCGCGGCGCGGCGCGAGGCCACGGCGCCCAGAACGGTGCACGACGTGATCTGCGATCGTTGATGCTGCAGGACGAGTTGGAGGGGGCGAAGGTCAGAACGGGCAGACCGGGCCGCAATCGGCGCCGCCCAGACAGAACACCGCGGGGTTGTACTCGGCCATGACAGGCGTCGCCGTCGCGCACGCGCCGACGCACGTCGTGTCGATCGTGCCGGCATCGGGATCGACCGGGCACTCCAGCACGCACTTCATGAGAGTGACGCAGTCCGGCTTGCCATCGCATGCGCTGACCTCGGTGCAGCACTTCTGCATCGCGCAAGCGTTGCACTCCGCGCCGTAATCGAGGTTCGTGAGCGTGCAGGCAGCGCCGTCGGAGGAGGCATCCTGCGTGGAACCGCCGCTGCCGCCCATGTTGATGATGGTTCCAGCCGCGCCGCCCTGAGCTGCGCCGCCAGCGCCGCCCGCCGTGCCCGCGGCACCGGCCGCCCCCGCCTCCCCCGCGCTCCCAGCTTCGCCCGCGGCACCGCTGGTCTCTTCGTCGTCGGAGCACCCTGCCAACGCGGCAAGCACAAGAGCAGTCGAAACTGCGAGGTTCATCCAGCAAGCTCGAAAAGCCATGTTGCCTCCAGAGTCGGTGCGCCCTCGGCGCTCGAGGGGGTCTAGCGAATGATCGTTGAAGGGTCCAGCCGCTTCGATTCGTGCCTCGCGGGCTACGTCGGGTTCTTCTGACAGCAACCCGTGAGGCAGAAGTAGTTGGTGGGGCAAGGAGGCTGGCACGCGAGGCCGCAAGCTTGCGAGCCCGCCGGACAGATCTGCCCACCGCACCCCGGTGTCCCACCAGCACCTGCCGCGCCGCCCGTACCGGGCGTTCCCCCGGTCCCGGCAGTCCCTCCGCTCCCCGGCGTCCCTCCGCTACCGCTGCTCCCGCCGCTCCCGGGTGAGCCGCCCGAACCGCCAACGCCCGCGTCGGGCGGCGGCGGGTAGCAGTCCGCAGGAAGCTCGGTCTTGCCGAGGCAAAGCTCACAGTGCTCGCAGCTGTTGTAGCAGTACCCCTTCACTGGGGTGCACGGCTGGCACTTCGTCGGGTCGCCCACGCTCGTGAGGTCGCACGAGCCGACGTCGTTGATCTGGGAGCCGAGCCAGACGAACTTGCCGGACCCGGCAGGCAGCTCGCAGCAGCCGAAACAGTCGCATCCGTTGGGCACCAGTGGCGCGCAATAATCCACGCAGGTCTTGGACTGTGTCGTCGACAGTACGGCACACGAACCATTCGTTCCGGGCGTGTTCGCCAGCGGGTCGTACCAGCAGGACTGCCCCTCGGGGTGCCAGCCGTTGCCCGACGTCTCGAGCGGATCGCAATGGTGGTTCCAGTAGCAGTCGTCGTTCCCGCTCCCCGTGTCCTGATCGAAGTAGCAGTCGAGCTTGCAGTTGCTCGCGTTGCCTCCGCCTGGGATCGACAGGTCGTACGAGCGCTCGTTGTTGTGACACGGCCCCAGGCAGTCGGGATCCTGCATGTCCGCAAGCCCGTCCTGATCGTTGTCGAGGCAGTCGCCGCACTCGTACAGCTTGCCCTGACAGGTCATCGGAACGCAGCCCGCGTCGTTCGGCGGAGTGCCTCCCGTGCCCCCGGCGCTCGCATCCTGGCCCGCCGCGCCCGCGACTCCCGCGCTGCCGTCGAGTCCCCCGTCCTCTCCGGCCGCCCCGCCGCTGCCTGCGACTCCCGCGGATCCGCCCTCCCCTGCGCCGCCTGCCGCGGCCTCCACCATGGCGTCCGCTCCTCCGCCGCTTCCACCGGCACCTGAACCGCCCGCCTTGCCACCACTGCCGGAAGCTTCGGCTGCCGCATCGGTGTCGGCCGGTGTCGTGTCCTCCGACGAGCTGCATCCGAGAGCGACGATCCACGCGAGCACAACGAATCCACCGAACGAGCGCCTGTGCGCGAAGCGAGCCATGGGAAGCCTCCTTGCGGCCAGGGGGACCCCCCGTCGCCGCGATTCGATCTCCCAGCGTGCGCTGACGACGAAGCGAATGCAAACGCAAAGGAGGTATTCTGCGCAACGTTTGGACACGTGCAGGACAGGCCTGCCGCGCCGCTGGCAGACGCGTGGGAACCGGAGTGACCAGCCCGCTGTCGTTGTTGCCAGAGCGACGCGTTGCTGCCCGCACCGGACGGAGAGACCGGCGGCATGGCGCGACGGTCGCGACCTTCCACCGGCGCGCGAACGCCTGCCACGGCTCCCGCGCCACGAGGTGCGTCATGCCATCCACGTCGAAGCCCAGCACATGCCAAGTCGCGATCGAGATCCGATGGGGCGATGCCGTCCTCGGCATGCACGTGGTGGATCCGGCCCTGGGGTTCTGGGTGGGCGAGCCTGCGCCCGGACGCCGCTGCGACTTCGTCGTGCCGCGCGAGGTACTCGGCCAACCTTGCTGGTGCGTCGTCTCGCAAGACCCCTCGGGACGCATCGTGATCGTTGCACCGCCCGGGGCAACCGCTTCCTGCGCCAACGCCGACCCGCGAACCGCTCCTGAGCGCGGCAGTGAGCAACTGACTCTTCAGCCGGGCGAACGAGCCGTCGTGCGCGTCGGGTGCCTGTCGTTCCGCGTCGAACGCTTCGTGGCCGAGCGTTCGTTGGCTCGGGCCCTGCGACGGGCGCGCGACTGGCGCATGGCCTCTGTGCTCGCGCTGTCGATCGCAGCCCACGCACTCGTCATGGGCGGGGCTGCGGCCTGGTCCTCGTCGTTCACCGACCCCGAGGCGCTCCGGCAAGACCAGCTCCTGCTCATCCAGAAGTACCTGCAGGCGTCCGCAGACCGCGAGCTCGATCGACTCGAAGCCGAACAGCAGGCCGAGGAGCGCGCGGACTCGAGGCTCGGCGGCACCGGCAATCGATCCAAGGGGGAAGAGTCCTCCGTGACGTCGTCGAGGCAGAACCCGTCTCGACCCGAGCTCGGCGCTCCGCACGTAGACCGCTTCGAACGTCAGGCGCAGCTCCGCGATGCTTCCTCGTTCGGCATGATTGGCCTGCTCCCCGCGCCGGGTGAAGGCGCTGCCGACGGCGATCCGTGGGGTCGAGATGCATCGGTCGGGGTCGACCCCATCAGCGCGCGCGGGAACATGGGGGGCGATTCGTTCGGCTCCGGAGGCCTCGCACTGTCCGGCATCGGGCACGGCGGAGGCGGACGCGCTCACTCGATTGGACTTGGCTCGGGTCACGGACGGCTCGGCGGCTCCCACAGGATCGCGTCTCCGACATCGGGCCCGAGGTCCCAGCCGCAGCCGCTCCGCGCCGCCGCGATCGCCCCGGCGCGCGAGCTTCCGATCGATCCGAACGGTCGATTCGCGACGACCTATCGCCCGGGCCGAGGGCACCTGGCCGCCTTCGAGTCGGCGGTCGCCCGTGGGATCTTCCCGTCCGCGACGCGCGAGCTCGTGGGGGACATCGGCGCGAGCCATTCCCCCGAGCTCGCCGTCCCTCGCGACAAAGCCCTCGCCCTCGAAGCGCGAATGGAGCGCGCCCTGCTGCCGCCGTCCGGCGGTCCCACGCACTTGCGCATCGCGCTGCGCTCCACCCCCGACCTTCCCTCCGCTCGGCCGCACCTGTCGGTCCACCTCGTGATCGATTCCAGCGGCTCCATGGAAGGCGCCTCGATCGCCAGGGCAAGGGATGCCGCCCACAGGCTCGTGGACCGGCTCGCACCCTCCGATGACTTCAGCCTCGTGACCTTCTCCAACGAAGCGCAGATCCTGGTTGCCGACGGTCCGGTCGGTACGCGTCGCCAGACGATTCGAGACGCCATCGAGAGGGTCAGGGCCGAGGGCGGGACCAACATCGAGCAAGGGCTTCGGAAGGGATACCAGCAGGCCACGACGTCGGGCATCCCGCGCGGTGCGATCAAGGTGGTCCTGCTGCTCTCCGACGGGAGGGCGAACGCGGGGTGGACCTCTCGCGACGATCTGTCCGGGCTTTCGCTGGAGGCGTTCCAGGGCGGAGTGCAGACCAGCACGTTCGGGCTGGGTGCGGACTACGACGGGGAGCTGATGAGCGCGATCGCGTCGGACGGGGCCGGGGCCTACTACTACCTGCGCGACGCCGATCAGATCGGGCCTGCCCTGACGACGGAAGTGGATCGGAGGCTGGATCCTGCGGCGACCGCGGTGGAAGTGCGCGTGCGGCTGCAGGGCGATGTGCAGTTGCTGCGTGCCTACGGCTCCAGAAGGCTCGGGGAGCGGGAGGCGTCGCGGGTTCGGGTGGCCGAGCAGGCTGCCGACGCGCAGGCTCGACAGCGCTTCGGGATTGCCCAGGACCGCAAGGACGATCTTCAGGACGGGATGAGGTTCTTCGTGCCGGCCTTCGCGCGCGACGATGCTCACTCGATCCTGTTGAAGGTCGTGCTGCCGGGCGGGACATCCGACCGGCGGGTGGCGTTGGTGGAGCTCCGTTACAAGGACCGGGTGTCCGGGCGCAACGTGATGGAGGAGGTTCCGGTGCGCGTGGGCTACGCGGACAGCGACGCGAGGAGCGCGTCGAGCACGGATCGGTCGGTTTCCCGAACGGTGCAGGGATTCCTCGCGGGGGAGACGCTCCTGGCGGCGGCCCAGCGGATGGAGCTGCAGGATTCGGAGGGAGCTGCGGCGCTGCTGGCGGAGCGGGAGCAGATCCTGGTGCAGGCAGCCTCCGCGCTCGCGGAGCCGTCGTTCCTGACAGACGCTCGACGGTTGGGGCGACTTCGGGCCCAGGTGGGGGCGTCGCGCCAGCAAGCCGAACCTCGGGCCCTGGCCATGCTGCTGGAAACGGCCGGACGCTCGCGTCTGCAGTGACGAATCGCGCCGAACCCGAAACCGGCATTGTGAAGCCGGCTCTCCTGCCGTAGTCTCCCCTCTGCTCCATGCCCGCTGCCCCAGCTCCGTCCTCCATCCCCGTCGGGACCGTGCTCGCGGACAAGTACCGAGTTACGCGCGAAATCGGACGCGGTGGGATGGCTGCGGTCTACGAGGCCCAGAACGTCGACATCGGCAAACGCGTCGCCGTCAAGGTCCTCAACCCCGAGCTCACCCATTCGACCGTCGTCATCGAGCGCTTTCTGCGCGAAGCCCGCGCCGCCGCCTCCGTCAACAGCCCGTACATCTGCGACGTCTACGACGCCGGCAAGCTCGAGGATGGACGCCCCTTCCTCGTGCTCGAGCTGCTCGAAGGCGAGAGCCTCTACGACCGGATGGTCAAGGTGCGCCGTTTCGACCCGCCCATGGTCTCGCGGATCTTCACGCAGATCGGCCGCGGGCTCACCAAGGCGCACGAAGCCAGCATCATCCATCGCGATCTGAAGCCGGAGAACATCTTCCTCACGCAGGGGGACGATGGAGAAGTCATCGCGAAGATACTGGATTTCGGCCTCGCCAAGTTCTACGAGCCCGTCGCGGGGAGCGATCAGGTCCAGCACCGGCTCACGCGCGAAGGCGCGATCTTCGGCACCCCCGCGTACATGAGCCCCGAGCAGGTCAAGGGCCAGGGCGCCGTCGATCACCGCGCCGACCTCTGGGCCCTGGGCTGCATGGTCTTCGAATGCCTCATCGGACGCACCGTCTGGACCACGGATCAGGGCGTCGCCATGATCTTCGCCCAGGTCGCCACCGCTCCCCTCCCCGTCCCCTCCAGACTCCGCAAGGACCTGCCCATCGCCTTCGACCGCTGGTTCGCCAAGTCCCTGCAGCGCGACCCGGCCAAGCGTTTCCAGAGCGCGCGCGAGCTTGCCGACGAGCTCGCCGCTTCCTTCACGGAACAGTCTGTGAGGGCGTCGAGCGCGGATCGGCCACGACCGCCTCCTCCCCCTCGACTCCCGCGCCCTTCTTCTCCGCAGCCCGATCTCGGCCCTGCAACGCCGCCGCCGGCACCGCTGTCCCGGCCATCGTCCCCGCGGGCACTGCCTCCCCTGGCGCCCCCGATCCCCGTCGTGCACTCCGCCGACCCGGTCGCCTTCGCACCGACCCAGCACCCCAACGCGCGTCAGTCCGCTGACCCCGTCGTCACGGCCCCTGCTCCCTCTCCAATCGACATCGTCGCCCCCGTCGCGTCGAGCGATGCTCCCGCACCGTCCCGCCCTGCCACGCCCCCCGAGTCGTCTGCCAGAACCTCCGCCAACCCGCTCCTCTGGAGCTTCGGGGGAGCCGCGGTCGTCGCCGCCGCGGGGCTGATCATCTGGCGGGTCCTCATCCACGTGCCGGCCCCCTCCCAGCCGATCGTGCTCGCGTCCGCAGCACCTCCGGCTTCGATCGCGAGCGCAACACCGTCCGCGGCGCGCTCGGTGGCGCCGCTGCCCGTCGCGAACGCACCCAAGTGGACGGCCACGCTGCAGCACGCGCAAGAGCTGTTTGCCAAGGGCGAGCTCGACGCCTCGGTCAAGGCTTTCAAGGAAGCTGCCGAGGCCGGAGGCGGACACACCTCCAGGGTCCTGCTCGAGCAGGCCCAGCTCGCCGCCGCAGCCAAGGGGCTGTGCCGCGTGCAGGGAATCGGTCGTCCCCGCCCGTTCGAGCTCCAATCGCACTCGCGTCGCCCGACGATCGTCGCCACCCAGCGCGGTGCCGTCGTCGTGTGGGCCGACGACCACGAGGCGCCCGGACAATGGCACGCCTACAGCCTGCTGCTCGACACCGCCATGCGTCCTGCGGCCGCCCCGATCGACGTGACGCCCGAAGCTGCCGGGGCGATCGATCCGCGCTTGTTCGTGGCCGATGATCGCGTGGTGTTGCTCTACGGTGATGCGCTTGGCTCCGCGCCCGGAGTCTACCTGCGCGTGCTCGACTCGACCGGACGCATCACGACGCCGGCGGTACGCGTCTCCGAGAGCAAGACGGCGGCGCAGAACCCCGCGATCGCGCGCGGTCCGATCGGCGACTACTGGCTTGCGCTCAACGACGACAAGGACAAGGACTCGGCGGATCTTTATCTGCAGAAGCTGTCCCCTTCGATGCGTCCCGCACAGTCGATGATCCGCGCCACGGACTTCGTCTCCAAGACCGGAAAGGTACGCGCCCGCCTCCCCTCCCTCGCCGTCGCGGGCAACAGCCTGCAGGTCGTCTACCGCATCGAAGACGGACGCAGCCACTCGATCATGCGGCAACGCATCGCGCTCAACGATCCGGGGCTCGTCACCGGGTTGATCGACGCCAAGGACGCCAAGCCGTCCACCAAGGAGCGCGCCGTCGGAGAGCTCAAGCCGGTCACCGACAAGCGCGTGGGGGGCAACTGGCCTGCCATCGCTTGCGATGCGTCCGGATGCCTCATCGTGTGGCGCGACGATCCCAAGGGCGTGAGCGTGGCGTTCCTCGACACGGCGAGCGGATCCATCCTCTGGCGCAAGAAGTTCTCTGCCGCCGGTACGCAGGTGAGTGTGGCGCTCGACGGCGCAGGCAAGGGCATGCTCGGGTGGTTCGAAGGGGGACGTGTCAAAGTCGCGCCGATCACCCGGGATGGGATCAGCGAAGCCTCGATCATCGGAAGGGCTCTCGGCGATCAGCTTCGTCCGGAGGTCGTCTCCGCGGGCAACGGCGAATGGCTCCTGGCGTGGAACGACATGGAATCGACGCACATCGAGTCCTTCGTCGCTCGCGTGGGATGCAGATGATGTTGAACCTCCCCACCCGTGCCTCCCTGCGCGCCAGCCCCCTGCTCACGCAACGGGCGTATCTGATGCCCATGGACCCGTCGGACACCGCCGAGCTCTGGCAAGTGATCGAGGCATCGCGATCGCACTTGAACCCCTGGCTGCCCTGGGTCCCGTACAACGTGGACGAGCCCTCCACGCGTCGCTTCGTGGAGGCCTGCGCCGCCGAGTGGGACTCTGGCCGCGCCCTGCGCTTCGTCATCCGCGACCGCGTGTCCGGCACCCTCGCAGGAGTCGTCGGCCTCGAGTCCATGGTGCACATCCACCGCTCGTGCGAGCTCGGCTACTGGCTGCGCAGAGAGGCCGAAGGCAAGGGGTTGATGACCGAGTCCTGCGCCGAGGTGCTGCGCCTCGCCTTCGAGAACCTCGGCGTCCACCGCATCCGCGTCGCCGCCGCCACCGGCAACCACCGCTCCCTCGCCGTCATCTGGCGCCTGCACTTCAAGTTCGAAGGCGTCGCCCGCGAGGCCGAGTTCTGCGCCGGCCGATGGCTCGACCACGCCGTCTACTCCATGCTCGAGAGCGACTGGCGAAGCTGAGTCCCTCGCGCGACGCCGCCGATACCGGCCCTAGCGATGAATCCGGCAGACTTTTCCGTTCTGCGTGCCCCAGTACACGAAGTCCCCTTGCCACCGCAGTGCCCGAGCCCCCTTCTGCCCCTCGGCCAGGACGCCCCTCGACCCGTTCGGCTTCCAGCTCGCAATGCGCCCCAAGTTCGAGGGATCCTCGATGTAGAAGATCTCCTCGTTGTCGCGGGACACCGCCTCGATGGGCTTATTCAGCTTGTCGATGAGCACATCGTACACGGGCGGGTTCTCGTAGGGATTCACGAAGGTGACATCCCCACTCGTGTTGCCGGCCAGTCCCTCGTGCACGACGAGCACGCCTCCCGGACGCAGGGCCACGCTGACCGGGTTTCCCCCCGCCCCCAGCTTGGTCTGGCTGCAATTCTCGCTGCGTTCGTACGCGAACGCCCCCGCGTTTGCGCCGACCGCGTAGATGAACTTGTCGTCCGCGACCATCGTCGCAACCTTGACCGTCGCGGAGCACGTCGCCTCGAAAGTCCCATCCAAACGCACGAGGTTGATGCCGTAGTCGGCTGAGACGAACACGCCGCCGAAGTCCGCTGTTGCGAGCCTCGACTCGAGGTACACGGCAACGGCCCCGATGTCGCTGCTCGACTCGCCGCCCCCATCGTCCCATGCATGGATCTGGGAAGGCCCCGCCAGATCGAGGATCCCGACGACCCGTCCGGGTCCGGTGCGGGCGAGCCGAAGGGCCTTCGCCTTGTACCCCGTCAGGCTGGTGAACTGCATCGCCCCAGCATCGCTCCGCATGATCTGCCCGTCCTGACACAACACGTAGACGAACGCCTCGGTGGGAGCGATGTCCGCCACGGGAATGCCGCCCGTGCAGACGTCCCGGACCTCGGGCAGGTTCGTGGCTCCGCACTTGCCCTCGTTGCACGGCATCCCGCCGCACTTGTTTCCGCACGACCCGCAGTTGTCGGGATCCTTCTTGAGATCCACGCAGACTTCGTTGCAGGACGTCTCGCCCGTCGGACAACCGCTCGCTCCCGCGCCGCCCCCCTCTCCGGCGCCTGCCTCCCCCGCCGTCCCC
>JAKLDZ010000101.1 GCA_022703255.1 Myxococcota bacterium
GCAGATCGCCCAGCTGGGCATCGACGGAGAAGCTGCGGGACACGGTGAGCGACGCGGCAACTGTCGCGCGGATGAGGAGCGACTTGGACTCCGAACCTCCGTGGGCGACGAACACTCCGACGCCGGCCTCGGGGCCCACACGGAGAGTGGGGCCTGCCACCGGGATCAGGTAGCGCCCCGATGCATCGACCGTCGTTGCCCGGGGACCGCTCATGGAGCTGGTGAGCTGCAACGCAAGATCGATCGGCTCCGCAGGGGACACCCCGGCGCGCGCGGTGAAGGCCGAGGAGGTCGAGCTGCCTGAGGCTTGATCGGGGCGCGAGACGGCAGAGCTGACCCCCACGCCGACGCCTGCGAAGAACAAGGGCCAAGGCGTCGCGGGGGCCGGAGCGACGGATCGGGCGGGGGTCTTCGGCGCCGGAGCGGGGGACGCGGGGAGCGTGGTCGGAGCCGGACGCACCGCGGACTTCTCCCATGGGAGCGCCGCCGTCCCGACTCCTTCGGCGCGCAGCAGCACGCGCAGCATCTCGACGACCTGCGCGTGGACCTTGTCGGTTTCGACATCCCGGGTGACGCTCTCGCTGCGAGCTCCCTTGGCGTAGTAGGCGACAAGCTCCAGGCGGTGGTCGCTATCCTGCGGGAAGACGGTGGGGAGCACGACCCAGTCCGCGTGAGCGAAGCGGGCAAGGGTGGCGAACTCGTCTGCGTCGTCGGCGGAGCCGTCGGGGATCTGGCGGAGCGCGCCGGTGAGCTCTTGCTGGTCGACGAGCTTGTGACCGATCTCGACGATGCCGAACCGGGTTTCGCTCTCGAGGGTGGCGGACAGCATGGCGCCGGCGACCTGGCCGCGGGCGGGAAGCAGCAGCACGAGGTCGGCTCGCGCCGTGGAGGCAGTCGCGCCCCAAGCGCAAAGCACGCCCAATCCAGCGAGTAGAGCGGTTGGCCTCATCGTTCCATCCTGTCTGCGCCGTCCCGCCGCAGCGGAGGGAAGCGCAACGCGCAAGAGCGTAGGCGAAGCGCCCCGGCGCTGCTAGAGTCCCCGCGCTTCGGCCCCGAGGTTGCAGAACATGGACATGGTCGACCCTTCCGTCGTGCTCGCCCCCTACCTCGAACCACTCGTCCGCGGACGCCGCGTCGTGGTTCTCGGTGATTCGTCCGGATCCCTTTGCGCGAGCCTGATCGACCGCGGCGCCCGCCTCGTCCACGTCTACGATCCCGACCCCGTCCGCGCTGCGGAATCCGCTGCGCGGTTCGCCGCGGAGCGATCCCTCGTCATCGCCAAGCTCCCCGACGCCGATCTGGCCGTTCGCGACGGTGCCTTCGACGCGGTCATCGTCCCCGACCTGTCGCTCTTCGAGCGGCCCGCGGAGATCGTGCGCAGGGCCGCCCGGCTCTCGTCGTCCGGCGGCGCCGCCCTGTTCGCTTCGCGCAACGTCGAGGTCCCCGGAGCCCGTACCCCGCGGCTCCCGGGCGAGCTATCGTACTACGAGCTGTACGACGCCGTCTCCCTGCAGTTTCCCGAAGTCCGGATGCTCGGCCAGGCGCCCTTCGTCGGCTACGTCATCGCCGACTTCGCGCCCGACGACGAACCCGACGTGAGCGTTGACACATCGCTGATGGAGCACGGGGCCGAGGAGCCTCAGTGGTTCCTTGCGCTCGCTTCCCAGCGCTCGGTTCGGCTCGACGCCTACGCGATCGTCCAGGTGCCGGCGCAGGGCGGCTCAGGGACCCCGTCCGCCACGCCGCAGGTCTCGTCGGCCGAGCTCGCGGCCGCCCGCCAGCGCATCGGCGAGCTGGAGTCGGAGCTGGGCGCGCAGCGGACCGCACTGCGCGACACCCAGGCGCGTCAGATCGATCCGGAGCGACTTGCCGGCCTCGAGGAGCAGTTGAAGCAGACCGAGGCGCGCGCCGGGGACTCGCATGTCAAGGCGGGACGCCTCGAGGGCAAGGTGCGGGATCTCGAAGAGGAGCTCCGTCACCAACGCGACCGGGCGTTCCGGTTGAGCCGGGAAGTCGAGGACGAGAAGAAGGCGCGCCAGCGAGCGGAGGTGGAGCTCGGCATGGCGCGGCGCAGCTCGGAGCTGCCCAAGCCGAGCGAGGAGCCGCCGGTGCCGCCTGCCGTCCTCGCCGAGATCGAGGCGGAAAAGGCTCGAGGCAAGCGGTTGCAGGCCGAGCTCGACGATGCCCAGGAGCGCATCGCGCAGCTTGCGGCGGACCTGGCGGCTGCGCGTGACGAGCTCGAGGATGCGCGGGCGATCCAGACGCACCACGCGGAGCGGGTGCGGGAGCTGGAGGCGGGCGTCCGCGAGCGCGACGCCCGGGTGGAGCAGCTCGACGCCGCGGTGCTCGAGCTCGAGGAGCGCGCGGCCGAGGCGTCGGCGCGTCCTCGCAACGACGAGGAACTGGCGCGGGCCCGTCAGGAGCGCGACGAAGCGTTGCGCGTGATGGGCCAGATGCGTGGGGAGCAGGAGAGCGAGATCTCCCGGCTGGAGGAGATCCTGCGGGAACGGGGGCGCGAAGTCGATGCCCTGCGCCGCGACAACGCTCACAAGGACCAGCTCGTGCGAGAGCTGGTCGTAGTGCTGGACGAGACCCGGTTGCAGGGGGCAGACGGAGGCGGTCCCGATCGACTCGTGGAGACGATCGCCTCGCTGCACGGGCAGCTCGACCGACTCGCAGCGGTGACGGCTCAGCGGGAGGCGGAGCTGCAGGCATCCCGATGGCGGGTGGAGCAGCTCGAGCAGGAGCTTGCGGCGACGGCACCGGGGGGCGCACAGCCGAGCTCCGAAGTGGTCGAGCTCGAGCGTGCCTTGGCGGCCGTCCACCTCGAGCTCGACGCCCTGCGCCAGTCCTTCATCCAGGAGCACCAGGCTCGCGTCAGGCTCGAGGCCGCAACCGGCGCACCGCAGGCCCCGTCCGATCCCCAGCCCGCGAGCCCCCCACCGTCCGCGCCCTCGGAGATCGTCGAACCGAAGTGATCCGGCTCCGTTGACAGGGCAACCCCCCGACTTAGCTTGTCGCGTGGTTTCGTCTGCGTGCCGGCCGCTTTCCCATCCCGCATCCCATGAGCTCGAAGCGCGATTACTACGAGGTGCTGGGCGTCGCCCGCACTGCTTCCCCCGACGAAATCAAGAAGGCCTACAAGCAGGCTGCGCTCAAGCACCATCCGGATCGCAATCCGGGCGACAAGCAGGCCGAGGAGAAGTTCAAGGAGGCCACCGAGGCATTCAGCGTGTTGAGCGACGACGCCAAGCGTCAGCGCTACGACGAATTCGGCCACGCCGGCCTCGAGGGGATGGGGGGCATGGACTTCGGAGGGGAGGACATTTTCTCCCACTTCCAGGACCTGTTCTCGGAGTTCTTCGGAGGCTTCGGCGGGGCGCCGCGGGGGCGTCGCGGCCCGGCTCGCGGCGGCGACCTGCGCGTGCAGCAGCGCCTCACGCTCCAGGAAGCGGTGCTCGGGTGCAAGAAAGAGCTCGCCATCCGCGCCCCGGTTGCCTGCAAGCAGTGCGACGGCACGGGTGCGGCGCCGGGACACTCGCGGGAAACCTGCTCGAACTGCCGCGGCACGGGACAGGTCGCCACGGCACGCGGCTTCGTCATGTTCACCTCCGGCTGTCCCGCTTGCCGCGGTCAAGGTTCCGTGGTCACCCACCCCTGCGACGCTTGCCGCGGTCAGGGTCAGGTCGAAGAGAGCCGCAAGGTGCTGGTCACCTTCCCCGCCGGGATCGACGCCGGACAACGTCTGCGCGTGCCTGGCCAGGGATTGCCGGGACCGCACGGAGCCCCCGCCGGCGATCTGTATGTCGATGTCGACGTCGAGACCGATGAACGTTTCGAGCGCGACGGCACCGACCTCGCCACGCGCGTGCACGTCGCGTTCTCCGATGCGGCGTTGGGCACGACGATCCACATCCCGTTGCTCGACGAGTCCCTGCTCGATGTGGAGCTGCCTGCCGGGAGCCAGCCCGGAGACGTGATCACGCTCAAGGGAAAGGGTGTGCCGCGCATCGACGGTCGCGGGCGCGGGGCGTTGCACGTCATCGTGCAGGTGGACGTGCCCAAGCGGATCTCGTCACGGGCACGCCAGCTGCTCCTCGAACTGCAGAAGGAGCTGCAGTCGAAGGAGGAGAAGCAACGCGCGGCATCCTCCGCGGGACGCGACACCTGATGTCGCGGTACGGGCAGCGTGCCGACGCACGTTGCCCGCTACGACGTTGCTCGCCCTGGGTCGCGTGCCTGGCGGATCAGGCGATCCACTTGGCGAGGATGCACGTGATGTTGTCGGGGCCGCCGTTTTCGTTGGCGCGCTCGATCAGGCGACGCACCCCGGTCTTGAGATCCGAAGACTCCGACACGATCTTCAGGATCTCGTCGTCGTTGACCGGACCGGAGAGACCGTCGGTGCACAGCAACACGATGTCGTCGGCGCGCGGCGGGAAGAACGACGTGTCGACCTTGACGGTCTCCTTCATGCCGAGTGCGCGGACGATGACGTTCTTGTGCGGGAAGTTGGCGATCTCCTCCGGGGTGAGTCGCTTCATCTTGATGTAGTCGTTGAGCAGCGAGTGGTCCTCGGTGAGCTGCTCGATCTTCTCGTCGCGGATGCGATACACACGGCTGTCGCCGACGTGCGCGACGTAGAGGCCGTCCTCGACGGTGAAGATGGAGACGATCGTGGTGCCCATTCCGCGCCGCCGGGCGTCGCGCTGGGCGGCCTCGTAGATCCGGAGGTTGGCGAGCTTGATGCCGGTGATCAGACGGTTCTCTTCGTACCCCTTGGTACGGTCCATCTTGTAAGGCCAGGTGCGTTCGGGATCGTCCGCCGTCGCGGCGAAGAACTCCTTGAGCGTGTCGACCGCCATGCGAGAAGCGACCTCGCCAGACGCGTGACCGCCCATGCCGTCGGCGACGACATAGAGCCCGTGTTCGCCGATGATCGCGAACGAGTCTTCGTTGTGATTGCGTTTGCGACCGACGTTGGTATCGCCAGCCACCTCTACGCGGAGCACTTGACCCACGGCCTATCTATACCCGAACCCTGTAGCGGACGACACAACAACGCGGGGCCCCGATGCCCCATACGAAAAAAAACAGTTCTATAAGGAGACGGCCAGACCGTGGCGTCACGGCCGGGCGGTCGAGCCTGCCGCCGCGGGCCTCGAAGAGGGGCTGGCCCTGAGGGCGACCTGCACGACTCGGAATCTGCCGTCCCGTACCACGATTACCTCGACCTTGTCACCCACCGCTCGACCCCGTACCACTTCCGCCAGCTTCTCCGGTGTCTGCACCGGAACCCCGTCCACCGCCACGATCAGATCCGAGGTCAGGTCGTCTCCGCCTCGCAGGCCCGCTTCCGCTGCCGGGCTCTCGGCATGGACCGAGACCACACGCACCCCGCGAGCGATCGCATGGGCTGCGCTGATTCCCTGGATTCCCAGCCAGGGAGCAGGCGGGATGGCGTTGGCCGGGGCGCTCCGCAGGAACTGACGCAGGGCTTCGACCGGAGCCCCGTAGATCACCTGTTGGCAGGCGCCCGCGTCGGTCTTCGCCGAGCACGCGCGGCTCAACAACGCAACGACCTGCCCCTGGTCGTCGATGACCGGGGCGCCCAGGTCCGAAGGCGGGATGCGTGTCGAGACCTCCAGCGCATCGCGCAGCAGCTCGCCGTCTCCGCCGATCAGGTCCGCGCGCGCCTTGAACACGAGGGATGCCGGCGCGGCGCGTCCCCGGGCATGGGTGAAGGTCTTGATCTGGGAGCCGAGACGAAGCGGATCGCTTCCGGTCGCCGCGGCGAGACCTTCGGACCACCGGCCGACCTGGGGGACGAGCAGGGCCAGGTCCCAGGTGCGGTCGGAGTGTCCGACGCGCACGTGGACGATGCTTCCGTCGGCGTAGCGGGCGTCAAGGCCGTTGCCGTCGCCCAGCGAAGAGAGCGCGCTGAGGATGCGACCATCGCCGCCGAGGACGAATCCGAGGGCGACGGGGCGATTGGCGCGTTCGAGGGAGACAACGCCGCGGCGTGCGCGTTCGGTGGTGGACGGTTGGGGAGCGGGGGCGGCGGAGGCGGAAGGCGCTGGGGGAGCCTTGGCCGGGGCGGGGCGGCCGAAGGACCAGGCAGCGACCAGGAGAGTTGCGACGGCAGCGGTGGCGGCGGGGAGACGAAGGGAACGGGGATTCACGCGGTGAGTGTAGCGCGTTGCCCACGGAAAAGGTGAGGGGGCAGAAGACCGTAGGGCGGGGATGCGCGTAGGCATGCTCGGGCTCTCCTTCTTGAACGAGTGGGACGGCGGGCCGGTGCTGGAGGGGTTGCCGTCCCGGCCCTTCACTTCACCGGCAGTCTCCGTGCCAGGAGCGAAGGGTGTAGGGTGGGGCGGAGATGGAGCGTTGGGCGGGAGAGGCAGGGGTGTGTGCACGACCTCCCCATCCCTGCCCGGAAGAAAGATCCGGTGCACGGTCACAACTCGGGGCTTCGCAGGAACATGGAACAGGACCGACGAGAGGACGCGATGGGCACCAACACACCAGCGTACGCCGAAGGGCAATCGCCGCCGGAGCCGCAGGCCGACGGGTCCGACGAGGAAGTGATGGCGGCGATTCGCCGGGGGGATCCCCGGCAGGCGGTTGCGCTCTGCGCGCGACAGCACGGGGCCGCGGTGGGGCGTCTGTGCATGGCGATGGTTGGCTCGCAGGCCGAAGCCCAGGAGCTCGCGCAAGAGGCGCTGCTCGCCGCGCATGGCGCCTTCGCGAGCTACCGGAGTGAAGGCACCGTGCGAGCGTTCCTCTTCGGCATCGCTCGTCGTGTCTGCATTCGTCATCTCGAGCAGCGCACGCGCAGGGATGGCAAGCTGCGGCTGGTGCACGACGCGGACCGCGATCGGTCCGACACGGCGGACCTGCTGGCGGCGAGGCAGCGTGCGGAGCGCACGCGCTCGGCGCTCGAGGGGCTGCGTCCGACGGAGCGGGAAGCGGTGGTTCTTCGGTACCACAGCGACCTGAGCTTCCGCGAGGTCGCAGCGGCGTGCGGGATCGACGAGGCGACGGCGCGCAAGCGGGTGAGCCGTGCGTTGGTTCGTCTGCGCGAATCGCTTGGAGAGCTGTGAGGAGCAGGATCATGTCGAACGACACCTCCCGGAACCTGTGCGAGCTGGTGGAAGAGAGCATCGCGACTTTGATCGACGGAGGCGAGGTCGATGCGCGATTGCTCGATCACATCGCCGACTGCGACCGATGTCGCGATCTGCGCTACGAGGCCGCGCGGCTGGTCGAGCGAATGCGAGATGCGTCGTCGGACTACGTGCATCCGACGGACTTCGACGCGAGGTTGCTGGAACGTCTGACGGCAGCCGCGGCGGTGCAGCCCGTGGCGGTCACGCAGCCGATGGATGCGGCGTCGGCGGCTCAACCCGCGCAATCGACGCAGCCGATGCCGGCGGTGCCAGCGACTGCGATGGCGTTGGAGCAGAAGCCCGACGACGCGGAGCAACCCGGGGTGCAGCCGCAGCCGGTGCAGGCGGTCGAGGCGCCTGCGACGGAGGCGAAGCCGATCCCGCCGGAGCACGAGAAGTACGTTCCGCGAGTCGAGGAAGCGGCCACGGCGGAGTCCTCGGTGCAGCCCGTTGCGCAGTCCGAAGAGAGCGAGACGTCGGCGTCCACGGAGCACGCGGGCGCGCCCGAAACGGTGGGTGTCAAGGCTGGTGAGGCGCTGCGTGGCAAGGGCGCCAAGGTCATCGCGTTGGGGATCGTCGGGCTCGCTTCCCTCGCGGCGGCTGCAGCGATCGCGCTGCACCTGCGCGGCACCGGAGTCGATCAGGCGTCGGCCGGGGACGCGTGGAGCGGCAAGATCGTCTCGGTTTCGAGCGCATCGAGCGACGGCAAGGGCGGGCTCGAGGTCTGCAGCGAGTCTGGCGGCGGGTGTCGCGAGGCGGGGAGGGACACGCAGGTTCCGGCAGGGGCCATGCTGCGCACGGACCTGCGGACGCGAGCGCACGTCGAGCTTGCCGACGGGAGTCGGTTTGCGATCGAGCGGGGGACGGAGCTGGTGCTGGTCAACGCCGGGGCGCGACAGGCGCGTCTTCGCAAGGGCGGAGTCGTGGCGGACGTGGCGCACTTCGAGCAGGGGCCTGGGGCGAGCATGGAGCTGCCGATCGGCAAGCTCGAGGTGCTCGGCACCAAGTTCGCGGTGACGGCCACCGAGGACCGCGCGACGGTGGAGGTGGTACGCGGGGCGGTGCGGCTGGGGGACACGTCGGGAGGGGCGGTGGTGGTGCGTGCGGGCGAAGAGGGGACGATCCAGCGCGGGCGTGGGCCGGAGGTTGCGCCGGCCAACGGCGTGGCGGACTCGATCGCGTGGAGTGAGCGAGGGGACGACGCGGGCAACGAGGAGACGATCGTCCGTGGGTTGGGGGAGCTGAAGGCACGCAAGCCGGGGGAGCAGACGGAGCGCAAGGACGCGGTGCGTCTGGCGAAGCACGACTTGAAGGTGCGGGTGGTGGACTCGGTGGTCCGCACGGAGATCGACGAGACGTTCTCGAACGAGACCGGGGAGGTGCTCGAGGGGATCTACCGGTTCCCGTTGCCTCCGGACGCGCACATCGAGCGGCTGGCGCTCGAGGTAGACGGCAAGATGGAGGAGGGGGCGTTTGTCGAGAAGGACAAGGCGGCGGCGATCTGGCGTGGAGCGATCCAGAACGCGGCGCCGAAGGCGCCGAAGCCTCGCGACGAGATCATCTGGGTGGCGGGGCCGTGGCGGGATCCGGCGCTGCTCGAGTGGCAGCGGGGCGGACGTTTCGAGCTTCGCATCTTCCCGATCCCGGCGAAGGGGTCGCGTCGCGTGGTGCTGGCGTACACGCAGAACGTGCCTGCGGTGGCGGGGGTGCGTCGCTACACCTATCCGCTCACGTACGACCCGAGCGGCGGGGCGAAGGCGGGGGAGTTCAACGCCGACGTGCAGGTGCGCGGGCACGATGCGACGTTCGGCGTGCGCACGCGAGGCTACGAGATGCGCACGGAGGGACAGGGAGAGGTCTCGCGTCTCGCGATGAGCGCGCGATCGTTCGTGCCCTCGGGTGATCTGGTGGTCGAGTACGTGCTGCCCGGCGATCGTCTGGAGACCACGGCGTGGGCGTACAAGCCCGCGAGCGGCGCCGACGAGAGCGCGTATGTGGCGCTGTCGCTGCGTCCCAAGCTGCCGCGGTGGGCAGAAGGCAAGCTGCGCGACCAGGTGGTCGTGGTGGACTCGAGCCGCTCGATGGTGGGCGAGAGGTACAAGCGCGCGACGCGTCTGGCCGAGGCGATCGTGCGGGAGATGGACAAGCAGGATCGTGTGACGGTGATGGCGTGCGACTCTTCGTGTCGCACGATGCCGCAGGAGAAGGCGGGGCCCGGGGCGGCGACGGCGGCGCGCGTGCGCGACTTCCTGGCTTCGGTGGAGCCCGAGGGGGGAAGCGATCTGGTGGGAGCGGTGCGTGAGGCGCGCAAGGCGGGCAACGGCCGGGAGGGGCGGGCGTTGCGGATCGTGTACGTGGGAGACGGCGGTGCGACGGTGGGGGCGGTGAGGCCGGCGCACGTGGCGCAGGAGATCGCGCGCGAGCTTCCCGAAGGAGAGGGATCGCTGACCACCGTAGCGGTTGGTTCGGATGCCGATTCGAATGTGCTCGCGGCGATGGCCCGCGGCGGCGGGGGAGTGATGATCCCGTACGTGCCGGGCGAGCGAGCGACGACGGTGGCGATGCAGGTGCTCGGGGCCGGCTACGGGATGGCGCTGCGCAATCCGGTGGTCGAGCTGCCCGAAGGGCTCAGCGACGTGTATCCCAAGCAGCTCGACACGATTCGTGCGGGAGGCGAGCAGTACGTCGTGGCGAGGATGACGTCGCCCGAGGTCAGCGGGAGCATCAAGCTCAAGGGCAAGGTCGGCGGCGAAGCCTACGAGCAGACCTTCCCGATCAAGGTGATGGCCAGCAGCGCAGAGGGCAACGCGTTCGTGCCGAGGCTGTACGCAGCCACGAAGATCGCCGAGCTCGAGGCCACCCGCGGCGAGCTGGCGAAGACCGAGCTCGTCGAGCTGTCGAAGCGCTTCGCGGTGGCGAGCAGCTACACCTCGCTGCTCGTCCTGGAGAGCGAGGCGATGTTCAAGGCCTTCGGCATCGACCACTCGGCGGCTTCGGTGCCGACCTGGTCGGGCGAGAGCGCGACCGAGAGCACCAGCTCCGCGGGGGACAAGGACTACGAGGACAGGAGCGAGGAGGCCGGCGGGGCCGAGGCGAAGAAGGACATGGCGGCCAACGGCTATTCCGACGGTCTCGGCTACGGCAGCGGGACGACGGGCGGTGCGGGCAAGGCGGGGCCGCGTGCGAAGATGGCTGCTCCGGCCAGCGAAATGGCCGCTGACGAGGCGTGGGCCCAGCCTCCGGCCGCCACTCCGTTGCCCATGGCGACATCGACCACTGCGGTGGCGCCGTCGAGGCGCCCGCCGCCTCGCGACGACTGGGGGCGGCGTCGCATGGTGGCGATGCGCAGGGTGTGGGATCGTGCCGCCACGATCGCTGCGGACGTGACCCCTGCGCGGACAGCGGTCGCTTCCAGGCTCGGGCAGCTCGAGAGTGACTTCCAGGCGAACGCGGACAGCCGTGCGAAGCTCGAAGCGCTGCTTGGCGGCTACGCGCTCAACGGGCAGCTCGACCGTGCCAACGACCTGGCAGTGCGGTGGTCCGGGCGCGATGCGCTCGACCCGGGGGCTCTCATTGCGAGGTCTTCTCTGGCGGCGCGGGACGGTCATCGTCAGCGTGCGATCCGGATTCTCGACGGGCTGTCGGACTTGCGCCCGGCGGATCCGGCGATGCAGAACTGGGTGGCGTCGATGTTCGACGCGATGGGCGACGCGCGGCGTGCGTGCGGTCACCGGATCGCGTTGGCGGAGCTCAGGCAAGCCGACGCGGTGGCGGTGGCGGCGGCGGTGCGGTGCGCGAGGAGCACGGGGTGGAGCGTGCTGGGGGACGCGCTGCTGTCGGACGTGGCCGACGCGAAGGTGCGCACTTCGATTGACCGCGAGCTGGCGAAGACGGTGAGTGCGGGGGTGCTCAAGGGTGACGTGCAGATCGACGGGACATGGGAGAGCGACGCGGACCTGGACATCGCGTTGATCGGCAAGAAGGGAGAGCGCTGGTCGTGGATGGGGGAGGCGAAGGGGCGCGTGACGACGCGGTCGGCGACCTCGACGCGCAGCGAGAGCATCGGCGTGGTCAACCTGCCGGCGGGGGACTACGTGATCGAGGTGACGCGTGCGGACGGCGGCGAGAGCACGTCGCCGGTACGCGGCACGCTGACGGTGCGCGCGGTGGGGCAGACGCGGCAGATCCCGTTCGTGATGACGGGGCGACGCACCGAGGCCGGCTCGCTCAAGATCCACTACACTCCGCGGCTCGTGCCGGTGAACGAGTGGTAGCGGGTTGACTCCCTGCCGCAGCTTCGGCATCGAGGATGCCGATGACCTCTCCCCGGAATCAGCAGACCTTCGAGGATGAACCGCGGACGCCGACGTGGCTCACGGCGCTCGGCGTAGGGCTGTTCGCCCTGGCCGGGCTGGCGTGGCTGGCAACGCGCCCATCGCAGCCCACGGTCGAGCAGATGCGTGGCGCAGCGATCCCGGGCGACCCGGCGTCTGCCCCCTCTGCGCCGATCGTCTCGCCTCCGCCGGCCTCGGTCAGGATCCAGCCCGCAGCCGCGCCGTCGGGACAGGAGCCTGCGATTCGCACGTTCCGCGACATGAAGAGGCCGCGGACGGGCAGGTAGGCCGCGGCGTCGATCAGCCGGGCAATCCCCAGCGTTTCGGGTCCTTGCGGAGGAGCTCGACGTAGAACTCGCCGGGCTCGTGGCCCGGGACATCGCCGGTGTCGACGGCGGACTCGAGGGCGCGTTTGACGTCGCCGATGAGTCGCGAAGGGGGCAGGGCGAAGGCCTCCATGATGAGGTTGCCGATGCCGGAGGGCAGGGGCGGCACGACGGCGTCTTCGGCGGCGAGCTGGCAGATTCGGGAGCTGAGCTCTTCGATCTGGGCGAGGCCGCGACGACGTTTTTCGGGACGTTTCGTGGTGATGTCCGCGCGGGCGAGATCGAGCAGGTCGGGCAGCTCTGCGCCCAGCTCCCGCGCGAAGCGTCGCACGGCGCTGTCGGTCCACGACGCCTCGTACTGGTTGGCGCGCAGGTGGTGGAGCACGAGGAACCGGATGCTCGCGTGCAGCGCGGGATCGTCGGACCACAGCAAGGTCCTGCGCGCCAGCTTGTCGAACATGCGCGCGCCGATCTCCGCGTGGCCGAAGAAGTGCACCTCACCGTCCGCCGAGATGGTGCGCGTGCGCACCTTGGCGATGTCGTGCAGCAAGGCGGCCCAGCGCACGGCGAGTCGCGGCACGGACTGGCCGACGACCTGTTTGGTGTGCTTCCAGACGTCCTTGTGGCGCCACTCGCCGTCGCCGAAGCCGACCAGGGCATGGACTTCGGGCAGGAGCGCGTGGAGTGCGCCGCACTCGAGCAGGAAGTCGAGCCCTGCTTCGGGGACGGTGCCCATCAGGACGCGATCGAGCTCGAGTCGGACCTGGGCGCGGCTGGACTGCAGAGCGGCCTGGAACTCCTCGGAGGGGAGCGTCTCGACGTCGGTCAGCACGGCGCCATTGGAGGCATGGGCGGCGGCCAGGAGGGTCTGCAGGGCTCGGGTGGGGGGAAGGTTCTGCACGACTCGCACGGTGGGGGTGGCAGGGAGTGGCGCGATGACCTAGCACAAAGAGGGGGCAGTGGAGGCACGAACCTGTCGTGGTTCGGGGGCAGGGGGGCGTGGCAGCAAATCCCGGCCCCGAAGGGAGGAACGACTCGAGCGGGCCGTAGGGGCGACGAATTGGTGTACGCTCGGCGCGATGGTCGACAAGGACAAGCTGGCGGAGGCGCGTCGGCGAGCCGAGGCGAGGGACTACGGCGCCACGGCGCGGCTCGCGCGGGAGCTGCTGGAGCAGTCCCCCGACGACGTGGTGACGTTGGATCTGCTGGGGTACGCGCTGTACTTTCTCGGACAGATCGACGAGGCGGAGTCAGTGTGTCGGAGGACGCTGGAGCTGAGTCCGGAGCATGCCTATGCGTTCAAGGGGTTGGGGCTGTGTCTCGCGAAGCGGGGTCGGATCGACGACGGCGCAGCGGCGCTGGAGCGAGCGATCGCGTTGAAGCCGAAGTGGTTCGATCCGTACTGGGACCTGTCGGTGTCCCTGGTGGAGGCGCGACGGTACGGCGCCGTCTTCGAGGTGTTGCGTCGTGCGCGCGCGGAACTGCCCGACCGCGCAGCCGAGTGGGACAAGATGGAGAAGCATGCGCGCGCGGCGGGTGCGCGCGCGCGATGATGGGCGGCGTCTGGCCGCTGTCGAGGCAAGGCGGATGGAACCAGTAGAGCTGCTTCGCAGCACGACGATGTTCGAGGGGCTCGAGGAGTCGGACCTGGAGGCGCTTGCTGCGGATCTCGGCTCGAGGCGGATCAAGGCGGGCGAGTCGATCTTCAACCAGAACGAGCCGGGGGAGTCGATGTTCTTCGTGGCCTCGGGGCTTGTGAACATCTACCTGCCGACGGACGCGGTGCACCCGTTGTCCCTGGCGGACCTCGGCGTGGGCAAGTACTTCGGCGAGATGGCGTTGTTCGACAGCAAGCCTCGCAGCGCGAGCGCTCGTGCGACGCAGGATACGGTGCTCTTTGAGCTGCACCGCGCGGTGCTTACGCGGTATCTGGAGACGCGCCCGCGGGCGGCGATGGCGATTCTTCGCACGATGAACGAGCGGCTGCGTCAGACCAACGCGATGCTGACCGAGCGCGTGGCGAAGAACGTGATCGAGGAGTTCGAGAAGGGGCTCTCGTGGACGGATCGTCTCGCGGACAGGGTGGCGGAGCTCAACGGCTCGTGGGCGTTCATCCTGGTGTTGGCGGGCACGACGTTCGGCTGGTTCATTTTGAACCTCAACCAGGTGTTCTTCCAGAAGGTGTTCGATCCCTACCCGTACCAGTTCTTCAATCTGGTGCTGGCCGTGATCGTGGCGCTGCAGGGGCCGCTGATCGTGATGAGCCAGAACCGGCAGTCGTTGAAGGACCGCAAGGAGGCGGAGAACGACTTCAAGGTGAACCTGAAGAACGAAGTGAACATCGAGACGATCATCAAGGACCTGCAGGACTTCAGGGCGGAGACCGGGGCGAAGCTCGACGCCCTCGGCGAGCGGGTGGGAAAGCAGTCATCGGTGGGGGGCGAGGTGGGGCGGGGGCAGCGTCTCGACGCCTGACGGGCGATAGCGGGGGAGGAGAAGCGGGCACGGCGGCGAGGGCCCGGCTTGCCTGCGAAGTGCCGCTCGGCTACTTGCATTGACGATGGGTTCCCTCGACACGCTCCAGTTCTCCGCCGGGACCGACGTGGGCCGCGTCCGCAAGCACAACGAGGACAACTACCTCGTTGACCGCAAGCTTGGGCTGTTCGTCGTGGCGGACGGCATGGGTGGGCATGCTGCGGGCGAGGTGGCGAGCGCGTTGGCGGTGCGGACGGTTCACGAGGTGATCAAGAAGGAACGCTCGCTGCTCGAGGACTTCGACAACGGGGCGTCGGGAGCGGCGAAGGTCTCGCCCAAGACGGTGCTGAACCTGCTGGAATACGCGGTGCAGCGGGCGTGCGCTCTGATCCACGACGAAGCGCGCCGGGACGTTGCCAAGCGCGGCATGGGCACGACATTGTCGCTGCTGCTCATCTCGGGGCCGATGGCGTTCATCGCCCATGTCGGCGACAGCCGCATCTACCTGGGAAGAGCTGGCGAGTGCCGTCAGATCACCGAGGACCACACGGTGATCAACGAGCTGATCAAGCGTGGCAAGCTCACGCGCGATCAGATCGAGAAGGTCGCGCAGAAGAACGCGATCACACGTGCGCTTGGCGTGTACGAGCGGGTCGAGGTGGACACGCTCTCGGTCGAGCTCATGCCGGGGGATCAGTTCCTGATGTGCTCGGACGGTCTGCATGGGTACTTGAAGACCGACGAGGAGCTTGCGGGGCAGCTTGCGGAGACCGAGCTGGAGATCGTGCCCAGGGCGTTGATCGACCTGGCGAACTCCCGGGGGGGCAAGGACAACATCACCTCGATCCTGATCCGAGTGGGTGTGGGCACGCTGGTGGATGACGAGCGTGCGCGGCGGCTGCAGCTCAAGCGTGAGGTGCTCGAGCGCATGCCGTTGTTCGGCCGGCTCAGCGAGCGCGAGCTCTTGCGGATCATGCAGGTGGCACATGCGCGGCCGTACGAGGCTGGCGAGGTGGTGATTCGGGAGGGGGATCGCGGTGACGAGCTCTTCATCGTGTTGAGCGGGCAGGTGAAGGTGACGCGTGGGGAGGCGGTGCTCTCGACGCTCAAGATGGGCGAGCACTTCGGCGAGATGGCGTTGATACGGGCGACGCCGCGGTCGGCGACGGTGGCGAGCGATGGCCCCAGCGAGATCATCGGGAAGTAGGTGATGATCATCAGGCAGCCGAACACCACCAGCACGAAGGGGACCAAGCGCGTCACCACGGCCT
>JAKLDZ010000102.1 GCA_022703255.1 Myxococcota bacterium
CGAGGGGGAAGTCCGCGAGAGGACGCGACGACTCGATCGATCGCGGGGTCGGCTGCGCGCCCCAGGGCGCGGGCGCGTCGGGCGCGAAGAACCGCTCGCAGCCCAGATCTCCAGACTGCTGGATCGCCCGATAGATCGTGAGCAACCCCAGGGAGCTCATGCCGACCCGGTACGCCGCGGGATAGGCAAGCGCGATCTGCGCGGGCACGCCCGGGGTCATCCGGCCCTGCTCGTCGTCGTACGGGCTCGCTCGCTTGCTGCCTCTGCCTGGCTTGGGCACGCGCTCCCCTTTCGGCTACTTCGCGGCCGGCGCCTTGCCTGCCGGTGCAGAAGCCGACGGGGCCGCCGTCGGACGCTTGTAGGTCAACGTGAAGTCCACCGTCGCGGTCTTCCCGTCCTCGACCTTGACCTTCTTGCCCTCCGTCGCGTCGATGACCGGCAGGAACGCAGAGACGCGCACGTCGCCGACCGGGATCCCCTCGATCCGGAAGCGCCCATCCAGGCCCGTCACCGCGTGCGTGGGGTACTTGAGCACGAAGACATCGGCCTTCATCCACGGCCGCTTCATCTCGTCGACGAGCACGTATCGCCCGATGTCGAGCGGGTACAGCTTGACCCCGCCCTCGGTTTTCGGCGTGAGAACGAGCCGGGCCGTGGAGTCGAAGCCCGTGAGGAACGGCACGTAGCTGTTGGTGGGATCCTCGCTGAGCACGTCGAGACGCTGTCCGTAGGTCACCACGTACGTGAGGCGATCGTAGGCGCAGGCGTTGACCTTGACCTTCACCGACGGCTCCTTGGCCGGCAGGAAGCCCTTGTACTCGGTGACCGCCACCATCGCGTCGGCCAGCGTGCGCCCCGGTCCCTCGCGGAACAGGTGATCGTAGGTGGAACGCGCGCCCGCGCAGGCGCTGGTCAGCTCGAGCTTCACCTCGGGGTTCGGGTCGCCCTGGATCTTGACGACGCCTTCGACCGCGCCGGTGGGGCCGGAGTAGGGGGGGAGCTTGTCGGGGTTGACAGCCTTGTCCACGCTGGCGGCGGGGACGGGGATGTTGGAGGCGAGGGGCGGCGAGGATGCGCGCGGTTTGACGAACGACGGGACGGGGGAGCCGGCGTCGGTGTTGCTGGTCGGTGTGGACTTGCACGCGCCAACCAGCGCTGTCGGGACGGCAACCAAGGTGACGATCCTGCTCGCGAATGACCTCATGGGCGGGGGTTGTAGCAACAACCCTGCCGCGCGGGTAGCGCGCTGATCGCAGGCCCATCGGCCGTCTGGCGCCCCGCTGCCGGACGCTGTAGGAACGGCCCATGGGAAGCAAGGTCGCACTGTTCTGGCCGGGTGACGGACGCCCTCTGCCCAACGAGCTGGCACGTCCGAGCATCGAGGAAGCCACCTCGCAGCTCGAGCGGGCGCTGCGCAAGCTCGGGCGCACGCCCTATCGCATCGATGGGTTCCTCACGCGCCCCCACGAGTCGATCGAGAAGCTCGGCCCCGTGCGCGACCCCATGATCGGCGTCTGCGTGCACTGGATCTACGGTCCCAACACCGTCGAAGGCGTGGTCGGCCGCGACGAGCCGCTGCTGCTCGCGAGCAACTTCTCGGGACAGTGGCCCGGCCTGGTGGGGCTGCTGAACACCAGCGCCTGCCTCGAGATGGTGGGACGCTCCCATTCGCGAGCGTGGACCGATGCCACCGACTGGAGCTCCGACAGCGTCTTCATGGAGCGGCTCGAGGAGTGGTGCACGACGGGGCGCATCCGCTATCCGGAGCCCGACGCGCGGCTGCACGCAGCGATTTCGAAGCCGGCTTCCAGCCTCGCGCGAGACGTCGCCGATGCGGTGCGTCGCAGGCGCATCCTGGTCATGATGCTCGGCGACACCTCGATGGGAATGATCAACGGGTACTTCGGGCCACGAATGATCGCGCCGCACGGGTTCTCGGAGCACAAGATCGACCAGGCGTGGATCATCGAGCGGGGCCGCGGGATCACCGAGCGTCGCATCGACGAGGCCCTGGCCTTCGTGCGCGAGCGGGGCGTGACCTTCCACTGGCGCGAGGGCGGGAACGACGACTTCGACGAGCGGGCGACGCGCGAGCAGCTCCGCGACTACCTCGCCGTGGTCGACCTCGTGCGGGAGTACAAGGCGGATTGCGTGGGCTGGCAATACCAGCTCGGGCTCATCGGCCTTCGCCCCCCGTCGGACTTCGCCGAGGGACTGCTGAACTCGACCTGTCGTCCCGAGGGCGACGGCGACACGATCGTGTGCTCCACCGAAGCGGACCAGGGCAACGCGATCCCGATGGAGCTGCTCAAGCGCTTGCTGCGGGCGAAAGGGCTGCACCAGGGGGTGATGTTCCACGACGTGCGTTGGGGTGCGGAGCACGACGGGCGGTTCCTGTGGGTGCTGCTGAACTCCGGCTCCTGCGGCGCGTACGCATTCAACCACGACGCTGACACCCTTCGCGGCGTGCACTCGTATCGTCAGGCCAAGGCCTACTTCCCCGTGCCCGGCGGCACCTTCACGGGCGAGAGCCTGCCCGGCGCCATCACCTGGGCGCGCGCCTATGTGCGGCGTGGCGAGCTGTGGATGGATGTCGGGCACGGCGAGGTGGTGGGGCTCCCCCCCGCAGTCCGCGACGCCTGGTGGGGCGGGACCAACCGCGAATGGCCCTTCATGGCTGCCGACCTCGGCATGTCCCGTGACGCGCTGATGGCCCACTACCTGTCGAACCACGTCGCGGTCGCCTACGGCGACGTCTTCGAGGAGATGGTCGCGCTCTCGCAGGAGCTCGGGTTCCGCGTGCGCGTGTGGGGATAGCGGACTCCGATCATTCGAATACGGGAAACGAGGTGCGGATGGGTGAGGGCTTCTTCCTGGGCATCGACGTAGGGACTGCGAGCGTGCGAGTCGGCGTATTCGACGCCTCCGGCAGAACCCTCGGCACAGGGGTGGAGCCGATTCGCGTCTTCCGTCCCCAGGAGGACTTCGTCGAGCAGTCCTCCGCCGACATCTGGCGTGCTTGCGGCGTGGCCGTCCGCGCAGCCCTGTCCCTCGCGGCGCTGGAACCGTCGCGCATCGCGGGCGTCGGATTCGACGCCACCTGCTCTCTGGTGGTCCTGGGTGAAGGCGATGCGCCGGTATCCGTGAGCCCCACCGGTGAAGACTCCCACGACGTCGTGGTGTGGATGGATCATCGCGCGGTGGAGCAGGCCGCGCGCATCAACGCCACGGACCACGACGTGCTCCGGTATGTGGGCGGCGTGATCTCCCCCGAAATGCAGACCCCCAAGCTCCTGTGGCTGCGCGAGCGGAGCCCGTCGACCTGGAAGCGCGCAAGGCGCTTCCTCGATCTGCCGGATTACCTCACCTACAGGGCCACCGGCGACGACGCGCGCTCGTCGTGTACCACGGTGTGCAAGTGGACCTATCTGGGACACGCGGGGGGATGGCAGGAGTCGTACTTCCGCGCCGTGGGGCTCGGGGAGCTCGTCGACGAAGGCTTCGCTCGCATCGGGCGGGTGGTGCGGCCTGCGGGGGAGAAGGCGGGGGAGCTGACGGCGAAGGCGGCTGCGGAGCTCGGGCTCGCGGAGGGGACGCCGGTGGCGATATCGCTCATCGACGCGCATGCCGGAGGGCTCGGGGTGCTGGGGTTCGCGCAGGACGGCGCGCCAGTGACGCCGCAGGAGCTGGAGCGGAGGCTGGCACTGATCGGCGGGACCTCGACCTGTCACATGGCGGTATCGCGAGAGCCGCGGTACGTGCCGGGCGTGTGGGGCCCCTACTGGTCCGCGATGGTCCCGGGGATGTGGCTGACCGAGGGGGGGCAGAGCGCCACAGGGGCGCTCATCGATCACACGATCCGCACGCACGTGCGCGGCGTCGAGCTCGCGCGCGAGGCCGAAGCGCGAAACACATCGGTCTACGAACTGTTGAACGCCCGCCTCGAGAGCCTGGCGTCCGCGGCTCCTTTCCCGGCCGCGCTCACGCGGGACCTGCACGTGCTCCCCGATCACCACGGCAACCGCTCCCCCCGCGCCGATCCGTCGCTCCGTGGCATGGTGTCCGGATTGCGTCTGACCGACAGCCTCGACTCGCTTGCGCTGCTGTACCTGGCGACCATCCAGGCGCTGGCCCACGGGACCCGGCACATCCTCGAGACGATGAACCGCCACGGTCACCGCATCGACACGTTGGTGGCCACGGGTGGCGACGCCAAGAACCCGGTGTTCCTGCGGGAGCACGCCGACGCGACGGGGTGCAGGATCGTGTTGCCCCGCGAGCGGGAGGCGGTGCTGCTCGGCTCGGCGATGCTCGGGGCCGCGGCCTCGGGACGATTCGAGAGCGTGATGGACGCCATGCACTCCATGAGCGGAACCTCCGCGGTGATCGAGCCCTCGCGGGGAGCGGTCGCCGCGCATCACGACGCCAGGCACCGCGTGTTCCAGCGGATGCACGACGACCAGATGGCGTATCGAAAACTGATGTCGGAAGGGTGAGGCGATGAAGCGAAGGGTGTTCCTGGGGAGCCTCGCGGGGTCGGCGCTGCTGGCCTGCGGGTGCAACAAGCCGGGCAGCTCCGCGACCCTCGACGGCGGAGCGACGGGCCGGATCCGCATCGCCGTCATTCCGAAGGGAACCACTCACGAGTTCTGGAAGTCCGTGCACGCCGGCGCCGTCAAGGCCTCCCGCGAGCTCGGCGTCGAGATCGTGTGGAAAGGCCCAATGAAGGAAGACGATCTGCGCGCCCAGATCGAGCTCGTGCAGTCCTTCGTCGCCCAGCGCGTCTCCGGCATCGTCCTCGCCCCACTCAGCGACAAGGCCCTCGTCGGCTCCGTGCGATCGGCGCACGACGCCGGGATTCCCGTGGTCGTCTTCGACTCGGACCTGCAGAGCGATCTCCCCACGAGCTTCGTGGCGACCGACAACGTGGCCGCGGGCAGGCTCGCGGGCGAGCACATGAGCAAGCTGCTCGGCGGCCAGGGAAAGGTCGTCTTGCTGCGCTATCAGGAGGGGTCCGCCAGCACGGCGAATCGGGAGAAGGGATTCCTCGAGGCGATTCGCGCGACCCCCGGCATCGAGCTCGTGAGTGACAATCAGTACGCCGGCGCCACCACCGAAACGGCCTTTTCCACCAGCGAAAGCCTGCTCGTCGCGAAGAAGGCCGCGTCGGGTGGCGTGCAGGGCGTCTTCGCTCCCAACGAGTCGAGCACCTTCGGAATGCTGCTCGCCCTGCGCAAGGCCGGACTCGCCGGCAAGGTGCGGTTCGTCGGCTTCGACGCCTCCGAAAAGCTCGTGCAGGCGCTCCGGGAGGGACACCTCGACGCCGTCGTGCTCCAGGCCCCCATGAACATGGGCTACCTCGCGGTCAAGACGCTGCACCAGAAGCTCACGGATCAGAAGTTCGAGAAGCGCGTCGACACCGGTGCGGTCCTCGCCACCAAGGACAACCTCGACACCCCCGCGGTGCGCGAGCTCGTCGCTCCCGACCTGAAAACCTGGCTCGGCGAATGAGGGCGAGGTAGCGCCATGGAACCCCGTCTGCGCGTGCGCGCAGTCAGCCGCTCCTTCGGCGCCACCCGCGCCTTGTCCGGCGTGAACCTCCAGGCCGCCGCGGGCGAGGTCCACGCCGTCATCGGAGAGAACGGCGCCGGCAAGAGCACCCTGATGCGCCTGCTGTCCGGTGAGCTCTGCGCCGATGAAGGGACCATGGAGCTCGACGGCGTGCCGTTCGCGCCGAAGAGTCCCGCCGAAGCGCGCGCAAGGGGCGTCGCCATCGTCAGCCAGGAGCTCGCCGTGTGCCCCCACATGACCGTGCTCGAGAACGTGATGCTCGGACAGGAACCCACACGCTTCGGGCTGCTGGACCGGCCACGCATGCGCAGGGACGCACAGCGAGCCCTCGAGATGCTCGCCGGCGGCGTCGTGCCCCAGGGGCTCGATCTCGACGCCCGCCTGGCCGATCTGCCCACCTCGGGCCAGCAGATCGTCGAGATCGCAAGGGCCCTCGCGGCCAGCAAGGGATGCCGCGTGCTGATCCTCGACGAGCCCACGAGCAGCCTCGGCAAGGAGGATGTTGCGCGGCTGTTCGACGTGATTCGCAAGCTGCAGCGCGACGGGACCACGGTGCTGTACGTGTCGCACTTCCTCGAGGAGGTCGCGTCGATCTCCCAGGGGTACACCGTGCTCCGCGACGGCGTGACGGTCTCCGAGGGGCGGATCGAGCAGACCACGCTCGGGGCGATCGTGGAGCACATGGCCGGGCGCAAGGTCGAGCAGCTCTTCGTGCGATCCGCGCGCCAGCCCGGCGACGTCGTGCTCGAGGTGGAGGGGCTGCGGGCCGAGCCCAAGCCGACGCGCGCGAGCCTGCGATTGCACCGCGGCGAGGTGCTCGGGATTGCAGGGCTGATGGGGGCCGGGAGGACCGAGTTGCTGCGGGCCGTCTTCGGGCTCGAGCCGGTGCGCGCGGGGCGCGTGAAGGTGGGTGCGTACGTGGGTCCGGCCTCTCCCACCCGGCGCCTGGCGCAAGGCGTGGGGATGCTGAGCGAAGACCGCAAGGCGGAGGGGCTGGCGACCTCCCTGTCGATCGCCGACAACCTCACGCTGTCGAAGCTTCCCGCACTGGTCAGCTTCGGAGGCTTCTCGCCCCGCAGACAGCGTGAGCAGGCCGGCGACTGGATCGCGAGACTCGGTATCAAGGCCCGGGACCCCGATCAGCGCGTGTCGGAGCTCTCGGGCGGCAACCAGCAAAAGGTGGCTCTCGCGCGACTGCTGCACCACGGCGTCGACGTGCTGCTGCTCGACGAGCCGACGCGCGGGATCGACGTGGGGAGCCGGGCGCAGATCTACGAGCTCATCGACAGGCTCGCGTGCGAGGGGAAAGCGGTGCTGATGGTGTCGAGCCATCTTCCCGAGCTGCTCGGAACGTGCGACACGATCCAGGTGATGCGGCGAGGAGAGCTGGGCGAGGCGAGGCGCGTGGAGGAGTGCGACGCGCGCACGCTGCTCGAGGAAGCCACGGGGGCGATCGCGTGAAGGCGTGGTTGCGCAAGCCGTGGGCAGGACCGCTCGTCGCGCTGATCGTCGTGTACGTGCTGCTCGTGGTGCTCCGCCCCGAGACGTTCGCCGGGTCCGCGAACCTGCTCACGATGGCCCGTCAGACCGTGGTGGTGGCCATTGCCGCGGTGGGCATGACGCTGGTGATCGTGCAGGGAGGGATCGACCTGTCGGTGGGCTCCGGGGTGGCGCTCACCACGGTGGTCGTGGCCTGGGTGCTGGACCGGGGACTCTCGCCTTGGATGGCAGTTCCCGCGGGAGTCCTGTCGTCGCTCCTCGCAGGCTCCCTCACCGGACTGCTCATCACCCGGTGGAACGTCACGCCGTTCATCATCACCCTCGGGGGCATGAGCATCCTGCGCGGCATTGCAAAGGGCCTGGCCCACGAGCAGAAGATCGACGTCGACCCCGGCGGGCTCGAGCACCTGATGGCGTCGTCACCGGGCGCGTGGATGCCAGTCCCGGCGGGTGTCTGGGTCGCTGTCGCCATCGCCGTGGCGGCTGCGCTGATGCTGGCCTACACGCGCTTCGGAAAGCACGTGTTCGCGGTGGGGAGCAACGCGCAGACTGCGCGCCTGTGCGGCATCCGGGTCGGTCGCGTGCGCCTGGCCGTCTACGCCCTCGCCGGGCTCCTCACCGGCATCGCCGGCGTGATGGAGTTCTCCACGCTGACCGTCGGAGACCCCACCGACTCCGTGGGACTCGAGCTCGAGGTGATCGCCGCCGTGGTGATCGGCGGAGGCTCGCTGTCGGGCGGTGAGGGCTCGATCCTCGGCTCGATGGTGGGAGCGTTGCTGATGACGGTGATCAAAACCGGGGGAACGCACCTCGGATTGGCGAACTGGGTGCAGGAGATCGTGACCGGCGCGATTATCGTCGTGGCCGTCGCAGTCGATCGCCTGCGCAGGGCGAGGCGGTAGGGCGGGGGCAGATCCCTCACGGGCTTCGGTCCGAACCGGCAGCTGCACCCGGAATCACGGATTCCAGAAGAGTCGGCCGGGCACGGTCTCGCGGATCCGTCGTGACCCGATGTGATTTCGACGTCGGTGCGTGCGGTCGAAGCAGAGCGGAATCGGCTGGCCGATGCCGCCCTCGACACACCAATACATGCGGCAAATCTTCCTGCGAGCGGCGCTTGCGATTCGGAGGTCGCTGCCCAACAAGCCGCGCCGTGCCGACGAATATCGACCCCTGGTATTGTCTCGCCGGAGTCTCGGCGCTCGCCGCGCTGCTCTGCGTCGCAGGAGCCTGGCTCGCCATGCGTCTGGCGCGCGCGCAAGGGCTGCTTCGACGACGGGATCGGTCCGGCGAGGTCGAGCGGGTGCGCGCGGAGCTGTGCGATCAGAACCGCCGCAGGCTCGACGCCGAGGCAGCAAGGAGAGCGGCCGAAGCGGCGTTGGCCGAATCCGAGGCGCGGGCCCGGGAGACCGCACAGGAGGTGAGGCGCGCCAAGAGCCGGTTGGTGGCCAATACCAGCCACGAGCTCAGAACCCCGCTCAACGGCATCATCGGCATGACGAACATCCTGCTCGACGGCGATCCCTCCCCAGAGCAGCGCAGCGGTCTCGAGTCGATCCTCGCCTCCTCCGAGCAGCTCCTCGAGATGGTCCAGTGCGTGATCGACATCGCGCGAATCGACACCGGCTCGCTCGAGCTCGACCCCAGACCCTTCGAGGTCCGCAGGCTCCTGGAGCAGGCGACGGGAATCGCAGCGCCCCGGGCGCGGAGCAAGGGAATCTCCCTCGAGCTCGAGGTGGACGACCGCGTGCCGTGGCTCCTCTCGGGCGATGCCAGGAGGCTGCGCCAGGTGCTGCTCAACCTGCTCGACAACGCCGTCAAGTTCACCGACCGGGGAAGCGTCTGGCTCCGCGCCTTCCTCGACTACCGCACCGGAGAGCACGCCCTCGTCGTCCTCCAAATCGCGGACACCGGAATCGGCATCCCCGAAGACAAGCTGCGCGAGGTCTTCGAACCCTTCACCCAGGTCGATTCGTCGAACTCGCGCCGCTTCGGCGGCAACGGCCTCGGTCTCACGCTCTGCGGGCGACTCGTCGAGCGAATGGATGGGCGGATCGACGTTCGCAGCGCGCCGGGGCAGGGGACCTGCTTCTCGGTTCGCATTCCCTTCGAAGTTCCGCCCGAAGGGCATCCGGCCGCTCCGCTGCCGAGCACGCCCGCTCCCCCCGGGGCGCGAAGGCTCCGGATCCTGGTGGCCGACGACAATCGCGTCAACCAGCAGGTGACCAGCGTGCTGCTCGCAAAGCAGGGGCACCGCGTGACCGTCGTCGACAGCGGACGAGCCGCGGTGGCGGCATTCCAGAGTCAACGATTCGACCTGGTGCTGATGGACGTGCAGATGCCCGACGTGGACGGGCTCGAGGCGACCGCGATGATCAGGGGCTTGGAGGTCCATGGCGCGCGGGTTCCGATCATCGCGTTGACCGCGCACTGCACCCAGGAAGACGAGGCGCGCTGCCTCGCTGCGTCGATGGACGGCTTCCTCACCAAGCCGGTGCGTCCGGAGCAGCTCTACGAGACCGTCCTGTCGTACGCATGACAGTGCGGGCGAGACCGCTCGAGGCGCACGCGTGCCGGAACAAATCTTCCGTTCCCCCTGTTGACCATCGGCCGTCAACGACGCACGGAGGACGGATGAACCATCGCGGTCACCCCAAGAAGCCGATTCCCCGCACCCAGCTCCCCCTCGAACGAATTGCCGCCGGATTCCTGCGCGAGAGCGTGGAAGAGGCCCCCGACCTCGCCAGGCAGCTCGGCTCGCTGAACGAGCTCGGAATGCGGGAGCTCGGGGGCGTGCTCGGGCGGTTCGACTCCAGGGGCCGCGGTGAGCTCGATGCCCGCGAGCGGCTGCTGGCCAGGCGCGTGCTCGGCCGCCTTCACAAGCCCGGTGTGGACAGCCTGGCGTTGACCAACAAGGTGCTCGATTACCTCGATCTCGACATGAGCGCGCTCATCGAGGAAGACGAGCTCGAGCTGTGCGTGGAGATCATCGAGCGGTTCTGCTGCGCCGGGGGCACGGGCAACCGGCTCACGTCGCGGGAGCTCGAGATCCTGTACGCCGTGCTGCGCCATCTGGACAAGGACGGCAACGGGCAGCTCGACGCGATGGAACGCCAGGCTCTGCGCAAGGGGCTCGGGAGCCCGCAGTCGTTCATGGAGGAGCATCGCAAGTCCAACCCCCACATACAGCGGCTCCTCGCCCAGCAGTGACGTCGTCGCCAATCGAGTCCCGGCCAGCCCCCGACGAAATCACACTTCCCGCTTCGCTTCGGGAGCCACTGCTGGAACAATGGGACCGCTCCAGGAGGGCTCGGCGATGCGATGCAGTTGCGGAATCGGGTGGATCGGTTGGGCGCTTGCCGGTGTGGCGTTGGGCTGTGGGGCGGGCCCCGGCAGGCCGATGGAATCCCCTCAGCAGGTCCAGCCTTCTGCCCCTGTGACCACCACCGGCCAACCCGCGGAGCCCGCCTCCGAGCTCCCCTCCTCGATGCCCAAGAAGACCGAGCCCGGCGAGATCTCCTCCGACAAGATGTCGACCCTGCTCGACGAGCTGTCGTCGGCCGAGGCGCTCACCTCGGGGAGAGACTGCGCCGCTGCCTGCCGCGCGTTGCGGTCGATGCAGAGCGCTGCCGAGCGGCTCTGCTCGATCGCGCAGGACGATCAGGAGCGCGAGCGGTGCCGCGAGTCCCAGGAGCGCGTGAAGAACGCGAAGCAGAGGGTGCGGGGCAACTGCACTCGCTGCGCCGAGGGACCGTCGCTGGAAGGGGATTGAGCCGAACCCGCCGGTTCGCTTCCGATCACGACTTGACCCGCACCCAGAACCACGCGGTGCCGATCAGCCCGATGCCGCCTCCGACGAGGAAGGTCAGATCGGGGCCGATTCGGCTCCAGAGCAGATAGGAGATGATCGGCGCGGGGAAGAACGCGAAGGAGCGCATTCCCCAGTAGAGACCCACCGAGCGCGCGCGCACCTCGGGGCGGAACCCGGAGGCGATGAGCGCCTTGCGCGCGGGCTCCCCCAGCTCGCGCAGACCGTTGAGTACGAACACCGCTGCAAGCGCCCAGAACACCGGCACCCCCACCGAAGGGAGCAGCTTCGGCAGCAGCACGAGGTTGATCGGGAACAGGGCGAAGAGCGCGAAGGTCAAGCCGATGTAGGGTTTGGGGCTCGACGCGCGATCGACGAGCTTGCCCATCGGGATGTAGGTCACCAGGGCGGTGAGGCTCGTGAGGGCTATGAGCACACCGGCTTCGGCCTTGGTCCGGAGCAGCACGCCGACGACGTACAGCACCGCGAAGTCGCGGACGAACCAGTCTCCCCAGCGCAGGAAGATCTCCGCGGTCAGCAGCGTCTTGAGCTGCGGCGGGATGTCGCTAATCAGCTTGCGCCACGGCACCGGCGCCGGATCGGGCTTCGCCTTCATGCGGTCGAGCAGCACGAACTGCAGCACGCAGGAGATCCCCACCAGGGCAAAGGCCACCGTCAGGTTCACCCAGTAGCCGATCGCCATGACCAGCCCGCCGATCAGCGGCCCCAGCACCTTGGGAAGACGCTTCTGGATGCTCTGCATCGCAAACGCGATCGTGCGCCGATCCTTCGGCACCTCGCTGCCGACCACGTCGAAGGTCGCGGGGACCGACAGCGACTCCCAGTTGGTCAGCATCAACGCACCGAGCACGATGAGCAGAGGATCGCGCGTGAGCAGCAGGAGCGTGAAGCCGGCCACCATGGGGAGCGCCGAGACCAGCAGCGCGATCCGCGCCCCCATGCGGTGTGCGATGGCTCCGCCGATGATGTAGCCGAAGCCCTCGAGCAGGTTCACTACCGCAGCGAAGAGCCCCATGAACCGCGCCGCTTCGAGGACTTGATCGATCCCGGTCGCCGTCTCCTTCAGGTGAATGGCGAGGAAGCTGCGCCACACCTCCTCGGAGAGCCCCAGCCCTCCGATCACGACCAGCACCGCGAGGCTGGCCCGGTTGATCCCGAGCCATCCCGCGGCACGCTTCAGGGCGGGCTTGTCTTGCGGATTGTCTTGCACAGGGGATCCCCGGAGGAGTTGTTGGATCGCGCCGAGACAACCACGGGGCGCTCGCCGGCGTCAACCGCGAGCCCCGCTCCGGCGCTTCGATCCAGGCTCCTCTCCAGGACCACGCAGACCCTCCCCGCATCGCTGTGGATGTCCGCAGCCGCAGCCGATAGACTGCCCACCGGAGGACCATGGCATCCCTGACGCTTCTATCGTGCCGTGTCGCGGCAGCCGTCGCCGTGCTTTGTCTCGCCGGGTGCTGCTCGCCCTGCAAGAAACGAAGCTCCTCCAGCGCCGGCGCCGGCGCCTCCGCGTCGCCCCCTGCTGCGTCATCCAAGGCGATCCCGATTGCCCCGGGAGACGACATACCTCCCGCGAGGTGGTCGACCCCGGCAGAGTCGGATGCAGCGCTCCCCTCGTGGGCCAGCGGGTTCGGCTACGCTCCGCAGCTCGAAGCGACGATCGCACGGGAGTGGTTCAACCGCGCGGGGGCCGCGGGAGCGACTCCCGATGAGGCGATGGCCCTGTGCCGCGTGGCCTACGACGGGACTCCCGACCAGGGGCTGAAGGGGTTGTTCAACGCTTCGGCGCCCGATCTGACCGTGCGCGTGCGATTGGATTCGAAGACCTCCCTGAGCGCGAGCGGCCCCGAAGACACGCACGAGATCATGGTCTCCGCGCCGCTGCTCTCGGCTGGTGTCACCAGGCTCGAGCTCGACCTCGTGGACCGCGACGGCATCGGCTCCGACTCTCTCGCTACACTGAACGTCGCAATCCCTTCGTCCGCAGAGACGACCCGGGACATGGCCCACGCCGAGTGTCGTCTGATCCCCCGGGCAACGGTCGAATCCGGTTTCGACCGGGCCGCGTACCTCACGGACAACGAGATCGGGAAGGTCGCCGACAGGCTCGAGGCGGACCTTGAGCTCGAGGATCTCGGCCGCCGCTCGATCCTGTCGAAGGTGATGACCGCCATGGCGCCGATGGCCGCCCTCGTGGGCTGGGCGGATCCGCGGGTGAAGCGTCGCGTGGAGTGGACCGATCGGATCGTGACCCGACACCAACAGCTCTGCGCGGAGCTCGCGAAGCGTGAGGCCTCGGCGCATCCGCGCACCGCCACGTTCTCGCTCAACTGGGCCGAATGGACCGCCGAGGTGATCGGCTGGGAGTGCGGGCCCGAGGTCTCGAAGCGCTACGTGCCCGCCCCCCGCGCGGCTCGCAAGAAGACCCCCGGGTGCGTCGTCGCCCTGCGCGTGCAACACCAGCGGGAAACGCCCGTGTCTCTCGACGTCTTCGGCGAAGGCGCCGCGACCCCGACCGTGGAGCTGGTCCACGCCGACGGTCAGGTCGTGCCCCTCTGGTACGTCACCGAGGCCGGGGTGAAGGCGTCTGAGCAGCCGAATCTCGAGGCGGGCAAGCCGGGCATCGTGCGGTTCGCCACGGAGGCGACGCAATCGCCCTGGGAGCTGGAGCCGGGGCGACGTGGTGCGCTGCTGATTCTCAGGCCGCCGATGGCCAAACCCCCAGCGCTGTTCGGTGTCGACGGTCTGGGCCGATGGGACGGGAAGACGCCCGCACCGTGAGCCATGGTGTGCGGGCTGGACGCCCGCCATGAGACACCCCCTGAGCACCTCCGCAGTCCAGATCTCGTCGCGGTCGCGGCGCTGAGCAAGCACCGATCGATTCACGGCGCAGAAGCCTACTTCGCCCAGCCGACGACGGCGAGGGCAACGGCAACGCGTTGGACTCCGGAGAGTAGGGGCGCAGCCGATGCAGTTCGATTCGACGCGCATGACTCGCCAGCCAGGCACGCCCCCCGGCTCATTCACTTCAATTCATCGCCGCGATCATGATCGCTACGAAGGTGTTGCGATAAACCCCTCAGCACGAAGCGTGCAGGGGAACGAGGGGGGCTCCACGAGCAGGTCCACGACGACCGTTTCCCCGGGCGCGAGGTCGGGCAACTCGCAGACCAGCACGAGCCCCCGATATCTTCCGGAGTGCGCCGCGCCTGGGACCGTCTCCATCCGACGGTCCAGGACGAGCGCGACCGCACCGACGTCGTTGATGACGTCTTGTGGCGGCACCGTCACGGCCTGGGTATGCAGGTTCCGGCCCCAACGCAGCCCCATGCGACCGTCGGTCAACATCCGGCCGCCCGCCCAGGCGCGCACGAACGTTACCACTTCGAAAGACGACGCCCCGAAATCGTATTGAATGTCGACGTTGAGCCAGATTCCATGAACACTCGGCCCCGAGGCGTTGAAGGTGAGCCGCTGGGGGACTGCCGGGTGAATCGGGCACCACGCGAGCTCGCCCCCGGGCCTCCAAGCCTTCCTGTGAGCGAGCAAGAACACGACGAGCACGAACAACGCGAGTGCCGCAATCCCGGAGCCCAGAATGAGCAACGGGTGATACTCGTCGAATGCCGGTGTTCGCTCCTGCCGCAGCACGTCGTACAGACCAGCCGCGGCGCCAACCGCAAACGTGGCAGACAGCGCCGCCCAGGCCGGCCATAGGGCCCCACGCGGCGGATGAGGAAGACGACCATGCGCGGGTTGCGTCATCGGCGGCATGGTGCGGGTGCGCACGGAGGGTGTCAATGCGAACCTGCATTCACCACCTTTCCCGGGTTCGACACCGCCACGACGAAGGCCTCGTTCATCCATTCACGCTCCCGAATCAGCATGGTTGGCAGCGACCACCCGTGCGAAGTGGTGTCTGCACCCATCACGGCTTGGAGCGTCCGCTGTCACGGACTTGCGCACGAGAAGCCGGAGGCCAGGTCTCCGCGGCAGAGGTCGGCTCCGCCGGCGCACAGGTATTTGCCGGCGCACGCGCAGCTGATGCTCTCGAGCGACTCGCAGCCGACGTACGAGGACAGGCAGTGGTGCTTGCCGAACTGGTCGATCACGCAGGTGGGCGAGTAGGTATTGCACTCGGAGCACGAAGCGACTTCGCTGCAGCTCGACGGAGGGCCGCAGTGCGAGGCGCACGATTCGCCATCCTTGGCTACGGACACCAGGTTGTCGCCGCACTGACCAGCGTTCGGGCAAGACGCCTTGCTGCAGTCGTCGACCCGATATTCGCAGGAGGGTTCGCCGATCTGGCCGCCAAGCGAACGAATCCAGGACATCAACGCGATCCCTTCGGGAGCGGTGTTGCGGACAGCCATGTCCCCGTTGGTGCCCAGGGGGACGGGTGTATACGTGCCGGTCTCGGGGTCGTAGAAGTACCCGAAGAACCGGTCGTCACCGAAGTCCGCGCAGGCGGTCACC
>JAKLDZ010000103.1 GCA_022703255.1 Myxococcota bacterium
CGCTGTGCGGAAGCCATGGGTATGAGATGCGAATGATGGGTACGACGCGTTGGGCACGGGTCACGGTGGTCGCTGCCCTGCTCACTGGGCTGACCGCTGTCGGATGCCGAGTCGACGACGACGACGTGCGTCGGTGGGAAGGCACCGAGCACGGGCCGGACAAGCTCGTGGCCGTGGTGACGCACGACAAGTACGAGCCTGCGCTTCGCGTCCACTCTGCTCTGGCTCTGGTGCGGATGAAGCCGCGCGGTGGCCGGCGCATCGGCATCCAGCGCATGGTGGATGCGATGGTGACGCTGTCGCCGGAGGCGCGGCGCGCGATGGTGGCGGGGATGGTGCCGACGCTGGTCGAGGAGATGGGCAAGCCCCCTCCGGTGGCGGCCGCCGGCGGACAGATCCCGCCCGATCAGTCGTTGCCGTTCAAGGATGCGGCGTTCGCGTTGTTGTCCAACGACAAGGCTGCGCTGGTGGCCGACGACGAGCAGAAGCAGAAGCTGTCGACCGCGCTGATCAGCTGGATCGTCGCGGACTTCGAGCATCGCTACGACAACGCATCGCAGATGTACGGTGTCGAGCAGGTGGTACGTTTCCTGGGCGCGCCGGCCGCGCGTCCGTTGCCCAAGCTGATCGTCACCGACTCGCGCAAGATCTCCGACCTGGCGAAGCTGGTGGCGGAGAACGGCGATCAGCCGGCGAAGGAGGAGGCGTCGACGAGGCTGGTGGAGGTCGCGAAGGCGACGGCCGATCAGGCCTGGATCGACAAGCTCAAGCCGGTGTTGGAGGAGGCGAATCGGGCCGGGAAGCTGGCGCCGACGCCGGAGCAGTTCAAGCTGCAGCTGGAGAAGGCGCAGGACGAGCAGCTCGAGCGCGTGTTCGGCGCGATGAAGAAGGTCGGTGGACGCGCGGTGGTGGAGTACTGCATCGGGTTCGCGTCCGAAGCCAAGCAGAGCGAGGACCGGCGCGTGCGTGCGCTGGCCGCGATCGAGGGCAACTTCGACCACAAGAACCAGGTCGACTCGCAGCGGATCCTGGCGTTGGCATCGGCCGACGAGACGCCCGACAAGGTGCGCGATCTGGCCTTCATGCGCGTGGGCGAGATGCCGCGCGAGAAGGTGATTGGCAAGCTCTACGAGCTGTTCGGGTCGGCGAAGCGCTGGCAGGTGCGGTGGGTGGCGGCGCAGGTGGCGGTGAAGATGTCGACCACCGAGCAGATCCCCGAGATCCTCGGCAAGCTTCCCGGGGGCAAGGCGCAGAACTTCTCGTTGACCGAGGCGCTGACGTACGGCGAGTGGATGGGCAACACGAAGATGATGCCCGAGAAGGGCGGCAAGACGGCGCGCGCCCAGCTGGCCGGTTACCTCAAGGAGGGATCGACCTCGGCGCGTCTGGTGGCGCTGGGCTTCTTCTACAGCCACGGCACCAAGGCCGATCTGCAGACCCTTGGCGCGTACGAGTCCGACAGGACTCCCGCGCCGAAGTGCGATGACAAGCAGAAGGAATGCGAGTGGAAGTGCTACATTCCGAAGGAATCGAAGCCGCAGGAGAAGGAGCCCAAAGACGTGGCTACCCTCGGTGACTTCGTGAAGTACTGCATCGAGCCGGCGATCAAGGAAAAGAAGTAGGCCGTTGGAGGCCTGCGCGACAACACTGTGGTGTCCCAAGGTTTGGGCGATACGATTCAGGGCGCACTGATGAGCGATCCGAACAAGAAGAGTCCCCGCACCTTCCAATGCCGCGACGTGCTCTGGGAGACGTTCGAGCAGATGGCTCGCGAGCTGGAATGCTCGATCGACTATCTGATCAACGAGGCGATGAAGCAGTACGCGCGGCAGCGCAGCTACGGCTCGCGAACGCCATTCCCAGGGCGATCGGATGCGCCGGGCATGCCGGCGATGCCGGGAATGCCACAGGCTCCGGCGGCAGTCCCCCCGGCGTTGCCGCAGCAACCCGCGCAGATGCCTGCAGCGCCACCGCCCATGCCGCAGGCCGCGGGTCCCGCGCCCGGCTCGGTGTCTGCGCCCGCGATGCCGTCGCCTCCGATGGCGCCGCCGCAGAAGCGCGCGAGCCTTCCGCCGCCGCCGCCTCCTCCGCGTGCGCGCATGCCCGGAGCTCCTCCCGGCCCGCCTCTGCCGGGTGCTGCTGGCGCCCCTCCGGGCGTGCCCCCGCATCCCGGTGCGTCGGGACGCTTCCCGCCGCCTCCGCCTCCCAAGCGCGGCGGTCCGCCCGCCGTGCCCCCGCCGCAGCCGCGCATGCCGGGCGGTGCTCCGCACATGCCCCCGGCGATGCCGCCGATGCCTCCGCAGGCGCAGGGAGGATACCCGCAGCCGCACATGCCGCCGGGGCCTCCCCCTGCCGCACACGGCGGACCGCAGCATCCTCCGATGCCCAGGCAACCGGTCTCGGCTCCGATGCCCGCGCCGATGCCGGCGCCCATGCCTGCCGCGCCTCCTGCCCCCGCGGCAGGCGGCTTCCCCGGCGGTCAGCTGATGATCTGGTACCTCAACGAAAACCACCCGGTGAACAAGGACCGCTTCATCATCGGCCGTGGCAAGCAGTCGAGCGACCTGACCATCAAGGACCCCAACGTCTCGCGTCAGCACGCGATGGTCGAGTTCGTCAACGGCCAGTACTACATGGTCGACATGGGCTCGACGAACGGCATCGAGTACAACGGTCAGCGAATCGCTCGCAAGGCGATCCAGGACGGCGACTCGTTCCGGATCTGCGATCACGAGATCCGCTTCAACTACCGCTGATCCTGCCTTCTTCGTCGCACCCGCCCCGCCCATCCTCCGAGCCCGTCGCGGACCCTGTCCCGACGTGGCTGGGCTTTGTCCTCGTCCTGTGTCATTCCCTTAGCCCATGAGCGATCCCCGCGTCGCCATCGTGGGCGCTGGCGCCCTCGGCTCCGTGTACGGCGTACACCTGGCCCTGCACGGCTCCGACGTCACCTTCGTCGTGCGCCCCGAACGCCTCTCCGCCCCAGGCCCGATGCGCATCCAGCGCGTCGGAGCTCCCGAACCACGGGTCCTCGCCTCGCCCGCGCGCGCCTCCACCATCCCTCCCTCCGCCGACGTCGTGCTGCTCGCCGTGCGCGTCGACAACGTGGACCCGGCCCTCGAGGCGCTGTTGCGCACGGGCCCCGAGGTCCCACTGCTCACGCTCACACCGTTCATGCCGTCGTCCCTCGAGCGCATCCGCACCGCCTTCGGCTCGCGTGTCGTCGTCGCCATGCCCGGCGTCGTGGCCTACGCCGTCGAAGGCGGCATCGTGCGCTACTGGTTGCCGCGGGCGGCCCCGACGATGCTCGACGAGCGGGGCTCCGGCGTGCCGGCGATCCGATCGCTGTGCGATCTGCTCGTGCGTGCGGGGATTCCCGCGCGGTTCGAACCGCGCGTGGACACGATGAACCCGGCGACCACGATCGCTTTCCTGCCGCTCGTGCTCGCGCTCGACGTCGCCGGTGGCACGGCGGAGCGGGCGGTGGCCGATCGGGCGTTGATGTCGCTTGCGCTCGACGCAGTCGAGGAGTGTCGCGCGGTGGCGAAGGGTATCGGGGACGCGCCGGCGTGGGCTGGCGTGCTCGCGCGCTTCGTGGGCCCGCGCGCACTTCGCATGGGAATCGCCCTGGCGCGTCGCACGTTCCCCGAGTCGGTGACCTTCGTCGAGCGGCATTTCGGATCGAAGACCCACGCGCAGAACGTGCTGCTCGGCCGCGAGGTCGTGACGTTGGGGCGCGCTCGCGGCCTGCCCATGTCCGCCACCTCGAGCCTCGCCGATCGGTGCGCGAGCAGGAGTTGACGCCTACCATGCGACCTCACCTCATCGTCGCGATCGCAATCTCCTGCGCGCTGCACGCAGCATCGTCTCGCGCATCGGAACCGGTCCCCTGGAGCGAGCCGGGCGATCTGCCGGTGCCGGCCGATGCGGCGAGCGTGATCGTGTTGCACGAAGACGTGGCGATCGAGTCGGGGCCGGTGGCAGGGGGACGTCGCAGGGGGAGCGCGTCGGCGGGGGTGGCGCTGCCGTTCTTCGCGGTCAAGCGAGGTCCGGGGTGCAACGGTCGTTGGTTCTCGATCGGCCCGCTCGCGTGGGTTTGTCAGGACCGCCTGGCCTTCAGCACGGAGCCGCCGATTGGCGCAGTCGATCCGCGCATGCAGCAGGGGGGCGACGGGCTGCCCTACCGTTACTTCTTCGTCACGCGCGGCGGGACGTCGGGTTACGGCCAGTTGAGCGCGGTGGATCAGACGGCGCCGGATCAGGAGCTGGAGCAGGGCTTCGCGGTGGCGGTCGTGGAGCAGCGGCGGCACGACGGAGAGACGTACGGGCGGTCGCATCACGGGCTGTGGATTCCGATGCGGGATCTGGTGCCGATCAAGCCCAAGACGTTCCGGGGCGAGGAAGTGAGCGAGGGGAAGCTCGACTTCGGCTGGATCGTTCGGGACGACGCGAAGGCGTTGACGAAGCCGGTGGGAGGGACGCGGACGTCGCAGCGGTTTGCGAAGTTCCAGCGGCTGCGCGTGCTCGAAGAGCAGATGGTGCGCAAGGAGCGGTACTACAAGATCGAAGGCGACGGCTGGGTTCACCAGCGCGATCTGCGCAAGCCCTCCGAGTCGCCGCCGCCGTCCGAGGTGAGCGCCGGGGAGCGTTGGATCGACATCGAGCTGGCGACGCAGACCGTGGTTGCCTACGAGGGGACGCGGCCGGTGTATGCGACGCTGGCGTCGACGGGCAAGGGCGGGCAGGGGTCGCCGTTTGCGACGCCCAAGGGTGTGCACCGGATCTGGGTCAAGCTCGTCGGCTCCAACATGGACAACCTCGAGGACGACGAGGCGTCGAACTACTACTCGATCGAGGACGTCCCGTGGGTGCAGTACTTCTCGAAGGGGGTGGGGTTGCACGGGGCGTTCTGGCACAACGACTTCGGGCATGTGCGCAGCCACGGGTGCGTGAACCTGACGCCGATCGACGCGCAGTGGTTTTTCGGGTTCACGGGGCCGCACTTGCCGGCGGGGTGGACGGCGGTGCTGCCGACGGATCTGGAGCCGGGGACGGTGGTGAGGGTGCGTTGAGCGCGGAGCCGCGGTTCCTGGCGGGCGACATCGGGTAGACTGGCGCCTGACACATGTTCTCGATCGTCAACGCGGCACGCGACATCTCGAGATTGCGGGAGATCTATGTGGTGCTCGTGCGCCACGGCTTCGGCGAGATCGTCTCGCGCCTTCGCGCGCAGCGACCCGCCCGACCGCGCGATCCGGAACGACGCGACTCGGTGACGCCGCCGTCGTCGGTGCGAGGCGATTCCCTCGTGCCGCCGGGAGAGCCGGACTTCATCCCGGCCGAGGAGCTCACGCGCGGCGAGGACGAGCGCAGTCGCATCTCGACCGCGGAGCGCATCCGTCTCGTGGCGCAGGATCTCGGCCCGAGCTTCATCAAGCTCGGCCAGCTGCTGTCCACGCGGCCGGACGTCATCCCGGCAGAGATCCTGATGGAGCTCAAGAAGCTGCAGGACGACGTGCCGCCGGAACCGTTCGACAAGCTTCGCCCCCAGATAGAGAAGTGCCTGGGCGGGCCCATCGAGGACGTGTTCGAGCGGGTGGACGAGCGGCCGCTGGCAGCGGCGTCGATCGGTCAGGTGCACCGGGCCTGGCTCAAGAGCGAAGGCGGATCGATCCCGGTCGCGATCAAGATCCAGCGCCCCGGCGTCGAGCAGATCGTGCTGCGGGATCTCGACCTGCTGCACCTGCTCGCGGCGCTGATCGAGCGTGCGATCCCGGAGTCGCGCATCTACTCGCCCAGGGGGTTGGTGGATCAGTTCGACCGCGCGATCAGCAGCGAGCTCGACTTCCGGGTCGAGGCGGAGAACGCCGGGCGGTTCGCGCGCGACAATGCCCACGACCCGTCGGTGGTGTTTCCGAAGGTCTACAAGCAGGCGTCGGGGAAGTACGTGCTGACGTTGGAGTTCCTCGGCGGACGCAAGGTATACGACGCGATTGCGGCGGGGTTCGAGGGGCCGATGTTGGCGCGGCGGGCGCTGGGGGTGGTGATCAAGCAGATCATGGAGGACGGCTTCTTCCATGCGGATCCTCACCCGGGGAACATCCTGATCCTGGGGACGCCGACCGAGCCGGTGTTCGCGATGCTGGATCTGGGGATGGCCGGGAGGCTGTCGCCGGAGCTCCGGGACAAGACGCTCGATCTGATGGTGGCGGCGGTGCGTCGGGATCACGTGGGGGTGGCCGATGCGATGTACGAGATCGGTGTGCCGACGCGGAAGGTCGACATGCGCGCGTACCGATCGGACGTGTCGCTGCTGGCGGACAAGTACCTCGGGCTGCCGTTGGGGGACATCAAGCTGTCGGCGCTCATTCGGGACATCATCCAGGGGGCCACGCGACACGGGCTGGAGGTGCCGCCGGACTTCCTGCTGGTGGCGAAGGCGCTGATGACGATCGAGGGGGTGGCGAAGGAGATCTTCCCGGAGATGGATGTGATCGAGGAGGCGCGACCGTACTTCCTCGATCTGCTGCGCAAGCGCTACTCGCCGCAGCGCATCGGGTTCGAGGTGTGGCGCGGGGTGGAGAAGCTTTCGAACGCGGCGTATGCGATGCCGGGGCAGCTCGGGGAGGTGCTCGACGATCTGCGCATGGGCCGGCTGTCGGTTCGTGCGGTGGATCCGCAGCTGCCGAGGATCGTCGATCGGCTGGGCCGTCGGCTGCTGGCGGGGCTGGTGGTGGCGACGTTCGTGTTCTCGGGCACGTGGTTGATGGTGACCGACCGCTTCATGTGGCTGGGGCTTCTGCTGCTGGTGTTCGGTCTGTGCGTGCTGATGGGGCACGTGCTGCTGGACCTGCGGCGCGGGTAGCGGACACACGAAAGCCCGCGGCCGCATCGCGGCGGCCGTGGGCTCGTGCCGTGCGGGTTCGCGTCGAGCTCGCTCAGCCCATGCGCATGAAGACGAGCAGCAGCGAGATGGTCAGGGCGAAGAGGACGAGGGACTCGATCATCGCGAGGCCCAGGATCATGACCGTCTGCAGGCGCGCTGCCGCGCCGGGGTTGCGCGAGACGCCCTCGAGCGCGGCGGAGACCGCCTTGCCCTGCCCGATGGTGCCGCCGAGAGCACCAATGCCGATCGCGAAGCCGGCGGCCGCAGCGACCCACGCGTGCACGTCGTGCTCGTTGGTGGCAGCCGCGATTCCGGCGGCCTGCTGCGCGAGCGCAGAGGAGGAGATCAGCGTGACGACGGTGGCGACAGCGAGAGCCAGCTTGTTCTTCGACGACATCCAGACATCGCTCCTTTCCTTGCAGCGGCGTTGGGGACGCCAGCAAGAAGCTCTGAATCAGGCCGGGTGCCCTCCCGGCTCGGGCTCGTGGTGCTCCTCGTGCTCCGTCGCCAGCGAGATGTAGATCGACGTGAGCAGGGTGAACACCAGCGTCTGTACCAGGATCACGATCACGCCCAGGAACATCACGGGCACCGGGAGCAGGATCGCGAACATTCCGAGGAAGATGGAGGCGAGCATGTGGTCGACCGCCATGTTGAGCATGAGACGGACGGCCAGGGTAACGGGGCGAACGCAGGTCGAGATGAGCTCGATGACGAACACCAGGATGTTGAGGGGGATGCCGATGGGGCCGAGCCAGGGGCCGGCCATGTGCTTGAGGTAGCCCAGGCCGTTGACGTAGAGCCCGTAGGCATTGAAGAGCACGAACACGACCAGCGCGCAGCCGAGGGTGATGTTCAGGCTGGAGGTCGGCGGTGCCAGGCCCGGGATCAGGCCCATGACGTTGGAGAAGAAGATGAACACCGACGAGGCGCCGATGATCGGGAAGTACTTCTTCGCGCGCTCGGGGCCCATGACATCGCGGGCCATCTCGTAGAAGTAGCCCAGGAAGATCTCGAAGAACGTGCGCACCGTCAGCTTCGACTCCGGCGTCACCGACTCGTCGACCGCGAGCATGCGCGCCCGCGCCCTCATGCCGAGCAGGAAGATCACCACGATCAGGAGCAGCGCCGTGATGGGCGGCTCCCAGGAGCGCCATGTGGGAGGTGCGGCCGTGAGGACCCCGGGGCCGAAGGACTTCGCCAGCTCTGCCCCGCCGGGCAGCATGTGAATCAGGTACGAGAGGAACGTGGTGTGCTCGGGCATGGCCTGTCCCTACTTGCTCTCCGTCGCGCGCGGAGCGAGCAGCGTTCCGAGGGTGATCCCGACGGGAAGCGCGCCGTAGCCGATGACAAAGGCCAGGGCGCTGACGAGGCGGTACTTGATCACGACCGCGAAGAGGAGGGCGAGCAGCAAGAACTTCGCGCCGCCGGCCAGCGCCCACAGGGCTCGCGTGCGTCCCTGGCCCTGCAGGAATCCGGCGCCGATCTTGTGCAGGGCCCACAGGTTGAACGCGGCAACGCTGGAGCCGAAGACGACGCCGAGCGCGATCTGCCAGCTCCACCCGATGAGCGCGCCGAGACCGAGCAGCAGCCCGCAGATCCCGACGGATGCGAGTGTCACGGCGATCTGACCGCCCGACGCGTCGGCTTCGGCTTGCCGCCTCGGCCCTTCATCCCTGGTTGCTGCTGCCATCGTCATCCCGGTGCTCGCGATCCGTGGTCTCGTTGCCCTTACCCTGCCCTCGTTGCTGCTCCGATCGAGCCTGGTTCTGCCGGTCTTCGCGCTCCGTTTCCTCTCGCAGACGGCGTGCAGCCTTGAACAGGATGTTGAACGCCGTCGCCACGCCCAACAGGAACCCGAGGAGGGTCAGCCACCCCTTCGTTCCCAGCTTCCGATCGGCCCACCATCCTCCGAGGAGGCACAGGACGATCGCCAGAACCATGTCGAGCCCCAGCGTGGCGTAGGGCCCGATGCCCTGGAATCTCTGCATTGAATCACCCAATCCGGGCGGCGACCGGCGTAGCACGGCCGTGTTGCCGGGGCAATCTGGCGATCCGGACACCACGGGCGCGCGGTGGGAGCCACGTGTCCGCGGCAAGACCGGCGCGCGCAACGCCTTGGACCGTCGCCTCTCGCAGCGCTATGCCATCGTCCCCATGGGCCAGCCCACCGAAGCCCAACGACTCGAGAAGAAGCTCTCGCGCGAGATGGCACGAGCCGTCGCGGGGTTCCGCATGCTGCGCGACGGCGACAAAGTGATGGTCGCGGTTTCCGGCGGCAAGGACAGCCTCGTCCTGCTCCACCTCTTGCTCCGCCTGGCCCGGCGTGCCCCGGTCCGCTTCTCCGTCGTCGCCGTCCACCTCGACCAGGGTCAACCCGGCCATGACCCCGCTCCCCTGGTGCAGTGGTTCCAATCGCTCGGTTGCGCCTACCACGTCGAAAAGGACGACACCTTCTCCGCGGTGCGTGCCCTCATCCCCGAGGGCAAGACCCCCTGCTCGCTGTGCGCGCGGCTTCGACGAGCCGTGCTGTACCGCGTGGCGCGCGAGCTCGGGTGCACGCGCATCGCCCTCGGTCATCACCGCGACGACGCGATCGTCACGTTGCTGATGAACCTCGTGTATGAGGGGCAGCTCAAGTCGATGCCTGCGAAGCTCGTGTCCGACGACGGCGAGAACGTCGTGATTCGCCCCCTGATCTACTGTGCGGAGGCGGATCTCGGGCAGCTCGCGGAGCGCATGGGCCTGCCGATCCTGCCGTGCGGACGATGCGGAGTGCAGCCGGATCACAAGCGCAAGGTGATGGCTCGTTGGCTCGAGGAGCTGGAGCGGACCTGTCCCAGCGTGCGATCGAGCATGATCGCCGCGCTGGCCAACGTGAGGCCTTCGCATCTGCTCGACCCCGGCCTCTGGAAAAAGCTCGACCTCGAGGTCGCGCGCGACGATGATCCCGAAGCGCCCGTGACGGCGCCAGAGCCATCGGTCTGCCCTTGAGCACGAACCCGACATCGCCACCGGCCGAGCAGCGCGCGGTCCTCGCCCCGGGCGTGATCGGTCGTCTCACCGAGCTCGGCCAGGTCCTCGTCCCCGGCATCTACGCGTGGGCTGTGACCGTCGTGCCCTCCACCTCCGGACGCACCGCCCCGAGCTACGCCTGGGTCCCGGCCTTCCTCGCCTTCGGCTGCCTCGTCGCCGGGTGCTTCTTGCTGCGCGATCGGCCCAGGCTCGGAAGAGCCCTGGGCATCTGGGCGTTCCTCGCGTTCGCGCTCGTGACCTGGACGCTCCATCCGGCGGTGCTGCGACCTGATCGCATCGATCCGATCCGTGCGGCCTCGGGAGCGTTCGGGTGGATGCTGTATGCCCTGGGCTGGGGCACACCCTGGCGGCCCGGTGTGCATCCCGAAGACGATCCGCGCGCGGAGCTGTACCCCAAGCTCGAGCCCCGCAAGGACCCCGTGCTGCGCATGCCCCTGGCCGTCGCGATCGCCACGATCGGCTCCGTGCTCGCCATGGTGCTGGCGTGGCGCGCCACCGACAACAGTCGCGCGCTGATGCTCCATGGTCTCGCCCTCGCCGTCTCCGTCGCGCTGGTGTCCACCGCATCGCGGGTGGCTCTCGCGCAGGGAAGCAAGCGCAGTTGGCCCGCACCCCGACAGCGGCTGCTCCACGCCTTTCCGTGGCTCATGGCGCTGGTCACCGTGTCGATGATGCTGCTCGCCTGGTGGATCTCGCGCTGACCAGGGCGCCTCCACCGCCGGGGGCGCAGGTCTTCGTGGAGGGCCAGTCCGCCCGGAAGGGAATCGTCAGGATGCCGTCTCGGGCTGAACGACTCCCGCCAAGTGGACCACACACGGCGAAGGCGACACGGATGAACGTGAATCCCTCCGACGACCGCACTGACCCCGTCTGCAGCCTGGCAGTCGACCCCCGCCCGCGCCGGCTCGTCCACGTGCGCCCGGCAACTGCCGACAGTCGTCGGCGCAGACCTGCTCGTTGACGTGAGCGTGGGCGCGGGCATTGACGGCAACGGCGACGTGGACCGGGACGACGTACTCTGACGACGGCGCACTCTGTACGTCCATCAGCGTGCTATCGAGTTCCTCGCCCCGGTCTACGACATCGTCGACCAGCTGCCCAAGGGCCATGGCGGCCGCGCCGACCAGTTCGTTCGCGCCGCGGAGTCGGTCGTGCGAAACACTGCAGAGATGATGTGACCGTCAACGATGTGCCGTCGCTGTCCACGTCGCGGTTGCCGTCGACCTCCACGTCAACGCCCAAGCCGACCTCCACGAAGATTGACCCCGCTGCTGCTGCGCCGTCATGGCTGGTGGTTCGTCCCCCCCGACCCGGAGGAGATCAACCTTGCAGGCAATGCAACTCTCGTTTCTGCTGGCGCAGGTTCTGGGCGGGCTCGCCCTGTTCATCTACGGAATGAACGTGGTGTCCGAGGTCCCGTCGACAAGCGCATCTTCGACGAAGACGATCTCGGGTAGCCACGCGGGCTTGCCATCGTCCCTCCGCCGTCCCATGGCTGCCCCGTTCCCGAGCAGAACTCGTCAATCACACAGTGCGCAGTGCAGCGGAGCGACCATGACTTCAGTGTACGACTTCGAGGCCCAGACCATCACCGGCCAGACCGTGAAGCTGGACTCGTACCGCGGCAAGGTGATCCTCATCGTCAACACCGCCAGCAAGTGCGGCTTCACCCCTCAGCTCGAAGGCCTGGAGCAACTGTGGAAGAGCCACGGCGACAAGGGGTTGGTGATCCTGGGCTTCCCCTGCAACCAGTTCGGCGGACAGGACCCGGGCTCCAACGGCGAGATCGCGTCGTTCTGCCAGCTCAACTACGGAGTGACCTTCCCGATGATGGCGAGGATCGACGTCAATGGTCCCAATGCCCACCCGCTGTACCAGTGGCTGGTGAAGGAGGCTCCGGGCCTCCTGGGCACCAAGGCCATCAAGTGGAACTTCACCAAGTTCCTGATCGGCAAGGACGGTGTGGTGCTGAGGCGTTATGCTCCCAGCGACAAGCCTGAGGCCTTGGAGGACGACATCGAGCGCGCCCTGGCGGTCTGAGCGGTCGCTCGGGGGGGGGCTCGCGGGCATCGCGGGGGGGGCGGCGAGGATTCGAGGGCGAGGGGGCGACGGAGGCGGAGGGGTTTGCGTTTCCAGAGCGCTTGACGAGCGCATACCGATCGGTATACTCGATGCCACCTTGGCCCCGCTGACCGACGACAAACGCACCGAACTCCTCGTTTCCGCGCTGAAGCTCTTCGCGGCCTATGGCTTCGACGGCGTAGGGGTCCAGCAGATCGTCGAGGCGGCCGGCGTGACCAAGCCCACGCTCTACCACTACTTCGGCAGCAAGCAGGGATTGCTGGAAGCCCTGCTCGACGAGCAGCTCGGGCCCCTGCACGAAGCGTTGACCCGCGCCGCCGTCTACCACCACGACCTTCCCTTGAACCTGTCGGAGATCGCCCGCGCCGTCTTCGTGTTCGCCCGCTCCCGGCCAGACCTCTACAGGTTCCACCTCTCCCTGTGGTTCGCTCCCGAGCAGAGCGACGCCTACAAGGTCGCGGTGCGGTTCCACGAGCGGAGCTTCGCGGTGCTGGAGAAGCTCTTCCGCGAGGCCGCGCGCGATCACGGCAACATGAAGGGACGCCATCGCGCCTACGCCGCGACGTTCCTGGGAATGCTCAACAACTACGTCTCCCTGGGCCTGAACAGCTACGCCGCGCTGAACGACGCCCTGGTGCACCAGTCCGTGCACCAGTTCATGCACGGCATCTTCTCCTGACGAACGTGTCCTGATTGGCGGACGCGAGCGTCGACGGTTGCGATTGCGGTATACCGAACGGTATATCGAGAGGAGGTTCCCGATGAGCCACTGGGCCGACGAAGCGGTCTTCTACCACCTGTATCCTCTGGCAACCTGTGGGGCGCCGCTCCGGAACGATCCGGCCCTGCCGCCGGTGCCGCGTCTCCTGGAGCTGATTCCGTGGATCCGGCATGCCCGCGAGCTGGGGGCCTCTGCCCTTCTGCTCGGCCCTGTGCTCGAGTCCACGAGCCACGGGTACGACACCGTCGACTACTTCCGGGTGGACCGGCGGCTCGGCACCGACGACGACCTGAGGGGGGTCGTCGAGGAGGCTCACGCCCTGGGGCTGCACGTGATTCTCGACGCGGTCCTGGGTCATGTCGGGCGCGCGTTCTGGGCCTTCGACGACGTGCGGACCTGCGGTCCCGGCTCCGCGTACTGCTCCTGGTTTCGCGGACTCGACTTCGGCAAGGAGAGCAAGTTCGGGGATCGACCGGCCTACGAGCACTGGAAGGACGCTCCGGAGTTGCCGCGTTTGAACCTCGGCTGCGCGGCCGTGCGCGAGCATCTGCTTGCCGCGGTCGATCACTGGGTGGAGCGCTATGGTTTCGACGGACTGCGGCTCGACTCTGCGGACTGGCTCGAGGACGGGTTCCTGGCGGAGCTGCGGGCGCGCTGCGACGGCAAGGGTCGCGATCTCTGGCTCCTGGGCGAGGTGGTGCACGGGGACTACGGGCGCTGGGCGAATCCGCACGCGCTGCATTCGGTGACCAACTACGAGGCATTCAAGGGCCTCTGGTCGAGCCACGTCGATCGGAACTTCTTCGAGATCGCGTACGCGCTGTCGAGGCAGTTCGGGCCCCAGGGGATCTACCAGGGACTCCCGCTCTACAACTTCGCCGACAACCACGACGTCAACCGGGTCGCGAGCACGGTCCGGGATCGCGCCCACCTCTTCTCGTTGTATTGCCTGCTGCTCACGATGCCCGGGGTTCCCTCGCTGTATTCGGGAAGCGAGTGGGGCATCGCGGGAACGCGGACCCCCACGGATGACCACGCGCTGCGTCCTCACCTGGATCTGGCAGCGATGCAGCGCGGCCCGGAAGGGCAGGATCTCCATGGCGCGCTCCAGCGTCTGATCGCCGTGCGCCGTGCCTCCGAGGCCCTGCTCCGGGGCGGATATCGGCAGCTCGCAGTGGCGTCGGAGCAGATCGCCTTCCTGCGTCAGAGCAGCACCGAGACGGTCCTGGTGGTGGTGAATGCCGGACAGGAGAGCACCCTCACGCTCGCACTGCCCGACCTTCGCGAGGCGAGGCTGGTGGACCTGCTGGAGCCTCCGCAGGTCTTGGAAGCGGTTGGAGGCAGCGTGCGCGTCACCGTGCCGGGAACCTGGGCACGCGTGTTGAGGGTAGAGCCGAGGGACGGAGTCCATCTGCTCGGAGCCTCGCGGTGAAGACCGTATCCGAACACGAGCAGCGCCGTTGGCATCGTGCTGAGACAGCTCGCACACCGGCCCGGAGCGAGCGCGTTTCCCCGCGCCCGTGAGAACTCACCGGCCCTGAGCCCTCGTCGCCGGCGCTGCTGACGGCCCGAAGCGCAGACACAGGTCGTCGTGGGGACCGCGCTCCGAAAGCGGCGCTGCGACACCCGTTGTCGCTACCCCCGGGGCCGCCACGAACAGACGCCCCGGGCGCGATGACACGCCGCAGTAGACCGCCTCGGCGCGCCCGACCGGCTCGTCGCTCGCCAGCTCGATGAGCCCCAGCACGAACGGCTTGTCGCCCCGCGACCCCAGACGCACCAGGATCTCCCGTTGCCCATCGTGGAGCGGCGCCGGCAGCTCCCGGACCTCGCGCAGACGCAGCGTGACCGAGCTGCCCTTCTCGAGCTTCGCGGAGAGCCGCTGTGCGGGCACCTGCACCAGGCTCCCCGCCATCTCGCACCGCCCGATCGTGAACGCCGTGTGCGAAGGACACCGGCTGGACCGCGTCCAGCTCAGCCGATCGCCCGTGGCCTCGATGGGTGCGACGAGGAATCCCGCGGGGGTTTCGAGGAGCTGCGCATCGAAGGCGAGGGGCATTCCCGGGGCGGCGTGGGAGACGTGGACGAACAGGTCCTCGCGGACGGCATGTCCGCCCGGGAGGGTGAGATCGGTGGTGACGAGCGCGCGATCCTGGCGGGCTTCAACGCGGACGCGGCTGATCGCGATGGGCGAGGGGACATAGGTCGGGGGGGGGGTGGGCGCTGCGCGCGGGGCTGCCAGCGCGGCGCTCGAGGCGATCGCCACGATGCACGCGATCGCGAGGGGGGCGGATCGCCCGTTCACGACAGCGCCTCCGACGCCTGGCGCACGAACGACGCGATGCCGGCCTTCGCCTCGTCGGCATCGAGCGTGACGCGCCGCAGGGGATCGACCTGGCGCAGCTCCTGGTGTGCGCGCGGGTTGTCGAACCAGTCCTCGTCGTGTTCGCCCACGAGCCGATCGCGCCAGGCAGCGGCGTGCAGGGCGCCCGCGAGGCGCGAGGCCGCGGTGAAGCGGTCGTGCCTGATGGCCTCCACATTCTCGCCGAGGAGCCGCGAGGCCTCGCCGAAATGGGGGGTCAGCACGAACGACACG